>JBCECD010000099.1:0-5967 GCA_039206745.1 Bdellovibrio sp.
GCTTAACACCCGTCACACCGCCCATCAAAATACCTTTTCCACCGTGGTCTTTTTGCAGATAAAAAGCCCCGATTTGCGTCGCCATGCGACCTGCTACTTCCGACATCGGTGTCAACAAAGGCAGAGAGCCGTTGTCCAACTGGATGGTCTCATAGGCAATCGCCTTCACTTTGCGCTCACACAATACCTTGGTCAATTTAGGCTCTGCCGCCAAGTGCAGATAAGTGTAGAGAATTTGATTTTCGCGCATCAACTCATATTCATCAGGAAGAGGCTCTTTCACCTTTTGAATCATGTCCGCCTTAGCGTAAACTTCTTTTTTGGTGTCGATGATTTGCGCCCCTGCTTTGGCATAGTCTTCATTGCTGATGCCAGAGCCTACGCCCGCATCTTTTTCAACTAATACAGTATGGCCTTCTTTAACATACTGACGAACCCCCGCCTCGGTCAGGCCGACGCGGTTTTCAGAAATTTTGATTTCCTTGGGAATACCAATAATCATAAATGACTCCTGGGCCTGAGGCCCTTTTTGATTCTTTATTTGGAAAACCTTTGAACTATGCCAGAAGCCCTGTGGCTTGGCATCAGAATTATGCATGGCGCGAGGAGACGTGTCCCCCTCGCCAAGAGGAAAAGGAGCGGAAAGCCCCTCCCTACCCGATTTTTTAGAAAGTCGTAGAAGAAGAGGTTCCGCAACGGCTGGCACCAGAGACAATCACCGAGGCGGTTCGCCAATTGGAAGGCCATCCTGATGTCTCCAAACAATCCACGGTCGAATAACCTCCTGAGCTGTTGGCAAAGGAACAGGACAGACTGGCCACTCCGTTGCCGTTATCAAACACCGTCAAGGCGTCGGCAACCAAGGTCGCAGAACGGTTGAAGCTGAAGGTCGGAGCATAGGAACTCCAAAAAGAACACACTTCCGTCACCGCATCCGAAGAGTACTGAGTCCCGGAAGGGTTGATCAGGACCCCAAAACCTGTCGTATCAAAATAACTGTAGTCACTGGCCTTCAAGAAATAAACCCGCAAACTGCGCGAAGAGGCATAACTGCTCTTCACCTTCAAGGAGACATAGACATAGCCGTTGTTTTCTACCAACAGGCCGTAGTAAGCCACCAGCGAATAGTCATCCGAGGGCACATACCAGATGTAATCCGTCGCAGTCCCCATGGTCGAGGGCTTTTGCAACTTCAAAGTCACGATCTGTCCCGGAACCAAAGTCACAGCTGTTCCCGAGTTGGGATAAGAGAGAATGGCCGCAGAGCTGTCATCCAAAGAGGAAATATCCGAAGAGCCTTCCACCGAAGAACTGCTCGAACAGTTTTGAAAAAATAAAATACAGATAACGACTCCCAAAGCCGCCACCCACGCACTCATCACTCTGCCGATTTTCTGTACCATGCTGGAATCCCCCTCTGTCATCATATTGTGAAGAGGGACTGTTGCCCAAATATGGATCGTGACATTCTCAGATTGGGACAGTCCAGCCGTTGTAGCGTTGAACTTCCTCGGAGATATCGGCTCCCAGCTCCACATGACGATAACTTTTCGGCGAATCCCAGATTTTCCGTACTAATTTATTCATGATATCGTGCCCGGCTTTATACAGCACCACATGCCCCATCAGTGGCATTTCGAGAGTCACCAGATCCCCCAAGGCATCCAAAGCTTTGTGGCGCACAAACTCATCCTGCCAACGCAAGCCCTCGGGATTGACGACGGCCTCCTGATCCAAAACGATACAGTTGTCGAGACTGCCTCCACGAGCCAAACCACGCGCCTTGAGCGCCTCCACGTCTCTGAGAAAGCCAAATGTGCGAGCTCGCGCCACGTCCCGCCCGAAGGACTGTTCATTGATATCCAAATCCAATATCTGCTTACCAATTTTGGGATGAGGAAAATCTATCGTCACGGTCAAACGCAATCCATGATAGGGCACAACGTAGGCGTGCTTCTCCCCTTCACTGAAATAAATCGGCTCCGTGATATAACAATACTTCCGTGGCTGATCCTGCTCGACCAAACCCACATCCAAAAGAGCCTTAAGGAAATCACCAGCACTGCCATCACCGATAGGAATTTCGGGCCCATCCAGTTCAATAAAAAGATTATCAATACGCAAAGCCGACAAAGCCGACAGACAGTGCTCAATCGTGGCCACAGAAAAAAGCTCGCCGCCAATAGTGGTTTGATGAGAGGTGGCCTGAACATTTCGCGCCGTCACCTTGAGAGAGGGTTTTTGTGGCAGATCTGTGCGGATAAAATAAACTCCTGTATCAGGAGGAGCCGGACGGAATGTCAAGGTGCAGGGATCGCCAGAATGGATGCCGATCCCTCGAACTTCAGTGCGTTTGCGAAGCGTTTTTTGTAAGAACATACTGTCTTCACAGTACTCTAATTAAGTCGCCTTCGCAATGCGGATCTGGCCGACCGCTTCGCCCTTCCAATTTGTGAGGATGGGTTGAGTGTGCCTGTGTAAAGCCTTGAACTCCGTTTCACTCAGACCGCCAAACTGAAATAACAACGAGGCCGTTGCCACCTGTGCCGCCCGACCCGCGCCGTCCAAAGCTTTGATCGCAAAAGCCAAGCGCTTCTCAGGAAGAACTCCACAGAAAACCCCCTCGGCTCCGCCTTTAATAAGAGCTCGACCCTGTGACTTTTCAATCACATCTGTGACAAAATTGTCACTGCCGGCAAGGAAGAAGGGATAGGCTTTGACAGCCCGAAGAATGCGCCCGGCAACAGCCCGTCGCTCAGAGCTCTCGCGAGGATTGATCAGACTGGCCATGCCCACCGCCATCGACTGCAAAGGCACAGCATAGGTCGGAAGCCCACAGCCATCAATGCCATAGGCCATCTTAGAATGATCCACATGCATCACTTCACTGAGAACCTTGCGCATTCTCTTTTGCGAAGGGTGTTCGTACTTTTCATAGCCGGCAATATCCTCTCCCAAATGCAGGGAGGTGGCGAGCAGGGCCGCATGTTTTCCGGAGCAATTGTTGCAGAAAGGAGTGGGCGATTGCCCTCGATGAATCATCTCTTTGGCCGTGCCCTCATGAAAGGGCAGATGCGGTCCGCAGGCCAGGCAGGACTCTTTGAGCTGCATTTTTTCAAACCACTGCGCGACCACCTGCAAATGCTCTTTTTCACCGCCATGAGACGAGCAGGCTAAAGCAATGTGCTTGTCTTCCAAATTCCATTTTTCGACAGCACCGGATTCAATGAAAGGAATGGCCTGCAACATTTTGATCGCGCTGCGGGGAACAGTTAAGAACTGTGGATTCCCCCAGAAGTGGGTCACACTGCCGATTTCATTGACCACCACGGCCATCACCTGGTGCACACTTTCCACCACCGGGCCTCGTAAAACTTCAATTATCAATGGCTGCTTTGATGCCATCTAACTCTCCACTGTCAAAACTGAATTCTTGGCATATTCCGTGATCACTCGTCCCCGCTGGGTTTTTTGAATAAACCCTTCCTGGATCAGAAAAGGCTCATACACTTCCTCGAGAGTGTCACGCTCCTCACTGAGGGCCGCCGCTATTGTATCAATTCCCACCGGCCCACCGTTATACTTTTCCTGGATCAAGCTCAAAATACGACGATCCATAAGGTCGAGACCAAACTGATCCACTCCCAACTGGTTTAAAGCATAAACGGCAATTTCTTTATTGATAACTCCATTGCCTTTAACTTGTGCATAATCACGCACGCGCTTCAACAGACGATTGGCCACACGCGGAGTGCCCCGCGAACGTCGGGCCACTTCCTCTGCTCCTGATAAATCAGTCTGCACGCCTAAGATCTCAGCTGAACGCATGAGAATTTGCTGAAGCGCATTTTTATCGTAAAATTGCAGCCTTTCCACGATCCCAAAACGATCGCGGAAGGGGGGATTTAAAAGTCCAGCCCGTGTGGTCGCACCGACCAAGGTGAATGGCGCCAACTGAAACTTCATCGAGCGCGCGCCCAGGCCTTCGCCGGTGACGATATCAATGTAGTAATCTTCCATTGCCGTGTAGAGATATTCCTCCACATGCCGGCTCAAGCGATGAATCTCGTCGATAAAAAGAACCGTATTGGGCTTCAACGATGTCAACACCGCCGCCAGATCACCCTTTTTGTCGATGGCCGGTGCCGAAGTCATTTTGATCTCCGCACCCATATCATTGGCCAAGATTTTCGACAGAGTGGTTTTACCCAACCCTGGAGGACCGCACAACAAGACGTGATCCAAGGGTTCGTTTCTGTACTTGGCTGCCGCCACAAAGACTTTTAATTTTTCCTTAACATCGTCCTGCCCCGGAAAGTCGTCAAAGCGCTGGGGACGCAATTCATTTTCCCAGCCCTTGTCTCCCTCCATCGGATCACCTTCGAGAATACGACTCATGACAAGCTCCCAGATAAAGTCTGCAAGCCCTTGCGCACTCCTTCTTCGAGAGAAATATCCTGCGCCAAAGAAGTCACGAACTGATCGACCAGTTGTGATTTATACCCCAGATTCAACAGGGCCGATGTGATTTGTGTGTGAGATTCAGAGCGACCTTTACTGACCTCCTCGATGGAGACCAGCTTCCCTTTTAAGGTGAGAATGATCTGCTCAGCCGTTTTTTTGCCCACCTTTGGCAAAGACGACAGAGCCTTGGCATTGCCCGCCTCGATCATCTCCTGAATCTGCGCCGGGCGGCCTCCCGAGAGAATGCTCAAAGCCATTTTCGGGCCGACGCCATTCACTTTCAGGAGAGAGAGAAAAAGTCCTTTTTCGTCTTTGGCGTGAAAGCCAAATAATTGCAAAGCATCCTCGCGCACGTGAGTGTGCACCCACACAATGATGTCCTTACCCAACAGCGACTGCAAATCACTCAAGGTGTTGGCCGAGGCCAGAATCTCATAGCCGACCCCCTGGACATCCAACAGGGCCGAGTCGCTCAAGACTTCAATAACTTTTCCACGTAAATATCCAATCATAAATTCACCGCTCTCTCGATCACAGCTTTCTTTTTTAACTCAAAAACATGATGGCAGGCCATGGCCAAAGCATCAGAGGCGTCCATGCGCTGAATGCTTTGCAGATTCAACAGGGCCTTCAAAATCGCCTGCACTTCTTCTTTGGAAGCGGACCCGGTTCCGGTCACACTTTTTTTCACCACGCGCGTGGCATATTCATAGACGTCGGCGCCACCCAAACCCGCTTCATACATCACCACTCCTCGGGCATGCCCCAACTTAAAGGCACTGTCAGCATTTTTTCCCAAAAAGATCTTCTCAATGATGACTTGATGCGGTCGATATTTTTCCATGACTTCACGAAAAGCGGAGCCCAACTCCTTCATCCGCAAGGGAAAGGACTGCTCTGCCTCCAACAAAATAACTCCGTGATTGATGTGTTCCATACGACCTTGAGTTATACGGATCACACCAAAGCCTGTCACCCGTGAGCCAGGGTCCACACCCAGAATAGTGAGAGCTTGCGGTGATGTGGCTGACATTCAGACCCCTTGTTTGGATTGAAACTTCGCGATGCACGTTCTCGAATTATCTAAAAGTCCGCGTTGCTTAGTCAATGAATCTGCTTTAGAATTTTAGAGATGAAGATAGACGCCAAAACCGTTGAAAGATATCAAACCCTCTTGGAGAAAGATCCCTCCTCTCAAGTTTTCGCGCCCTTAGCGGAAGCTTACCGAGAAATGGGGATGCTTCCCGAAGCACAGAAAGTTGTGACTGCTGGCGTTCAACGCCATCCGCAATTTGTCGGAGGTTTGGTCACGTATGCAAAGGTGTGGCGCGATTCCGGGCAGTTGCAAAAATCTCTGGAGGCCTTAAAAAAAGCCACAGCTCTGGCTTCAGAGAATATTTTGGCCCATCAGTTATTGGCGGAAGTTTATTTGGCCAGCAAGAACCCGAAGGATGCTTTGAAATCCTTTAAGATGGTTTTATTCCTCAACCCCCAATCCCAGAG
>JBCECD010000099.1:5977-7415 GCA_039206745.1 Bdellovibrio sp.
GACTGTCGCCTTCATGCTTCCTCGCTTTGCCTTTGACCGCCGATGAATACGACGAGGAAGTTTTTGCGATGACCAAACTTCCCGATGTTCAACTGGATCGTGTTTCAGATTCTCAACCCACCCGCGTAGCCCCACTGCCGCAAGAAGAGGCACCGCCTTCTCCTTTGCCGCCACAAAAAGCCATGGAGAGAATGCTCTCTTTGATTGATGCTTTTATCGTGCGCAATGATTTGGAAAAAGCGCATGCCCTCTTGAAAGACACGCGTTTGGAATTTGGCGATCACCCCGAGATTCAACGTCGCATGAAAACCCTGCAAGTTCGCTACAATGACAGCGACGAGCCCATCCCATTAAAGCCTCTGCCCTCGCGCAATCAGGCTGCGAAAGAGCAAAGGTTGGAAACCCTCCACTCAATGCTTCGCAGCATCGAGGCCTATCGCGAACTGCACTGAGCTGCGGCGACGGCCCTGCGAGCGGCTTTGCTAGAGTTTATTCCCCAGAGTTGACCAACGCCCCCCTTGTAAGACATGATAGCTCTTCCATTTTAGGAAGGATTTTTACATGTACGAAACGTCGGATTTTAAAAAAGGGCTGAAAATTATGGTTGAGGGGAAACCCTACGTCGTTGTGGATTTCCAACACGTGAAGCCTGGAAAAGGAAATCAATTCACCCGCACAAAACTCAGAAATATGCTGACCGGCCAAAATCTGGAATCCACTTTCAAATCAGGCGAAAAATTTGAAGTTCCCAACGTCGAAAACAAAGAGATGACTTATCTCTACAAAGATGACAGCGGCTATAACTTTATGTCTCCAGAATCTTACGAGCAAATTGCGATGTCAGAGGAGGATCTTGGCGAAGCGAAGTACTACCTGACAGAAAATCTAAAAGTCGTGATCTTGTTCTACAACGAAAAAGCTGTGGCTTGCGACGTTCCGAAAGCGGTGCATCTGAAAGTCGAAAAATCAGATCCCGGCATCAAAGGCGACCGCGTAACCGGTGCGACCAAACCAGCAACTATGGAAACAGGTTTGGTGGTTCAAGTGCCTCTTCATATCAATGAAGGCGATGTTCTGCGCGTGGACACCTCTACAGGTGACTACGTTGAGCGTGTCAATCAAAAGTAGACCGCTTTTCAAGGGCCTAAAAATCTCATTGACGCTAAATATTAAGTCTCCGCAACCATTCGATTTTATCGCAAAATAAAAGCACAGGTTGCGGAGGCTTTTTTTGTCCACTTATCTCGAGCTGGAAATTCAAAATTTACTCGCCGAACTCGGGGATGTGGACCTGGTTCATGAGCGCCTTTTGCAAAGCCTGGAAAGCTCTCCTGATTCATGGACCCGCGATAATCTTATCGCCTTTTCTCGCTTCCTCTTGCAAGCCGGTCGCTCCCATCAACTTGTGCGCTTTATTTTAGATCATATCGAAGATGAA
>JBCECD010000100.1:0-7404 GCA_039206745.1 Bdellovibrio sp.
GGATAATGCAAAGGACGACCGCGGAACTGACCGGCAAGATCGACTTTTTGCTTACCCGCTTCTTTGTGTTCTTCACGAGGAGGACAGATACCAGTGAGCTGAGAGTTATTCTTTGTCACCTCTCCCACCAGCTCTTGAATTAAATTATTAATTTTATCGGATTGACGCGTTTGATGGCCTACCAACAAGCTCATATTACCTTTCATGAGTCCTCTTCGAACAGGACTTCCTATTACATGAAGAGCCAGTTTACCCCTCGCTCAGGACTAAAACAAGACACGTGGTAGACACGGAAAGACTTTTATTTGTAGACTTGGAGAAGTTATGACACCACAGAAATTGCTGATTCTATTTCTTTTATTTACTCTGAACTCATCATGGACACAGGCCCAAGTTCCTTCCTCTGCCGAGCTTTTTAAAAAGGGCACCGAGGCCTATCTCACGAAAAACTATCAACAGGCACAGGAGCAGCTCACTCAAGCCCTGGGCCAAGATCCTGACAATTCTCTGATTTTAACGAACTTAGCCCTCAGTTATTTTCAATTGGGGAAAAAACCCTTGGCTATTGCCTATTTTCGCAAAGCTTTGACGATAGATCCCGAGTTGTTGGAGGCCTCTGCCGGCCTTAAGTTTGCTTTATCGCAAACCCAGATCCGCGAAGTTCCTCGCCAGATTGAAAGTTATGAGTCCTTCCGCAATCTGTTCCTGCAACCCGTTCCTCTGTACGTGTATTTGATCCTATCGGCCCTCACTCTTTTCTGCAGTGGATGGCTGCTGATTTCTTACGTTGGGCGTCGTAAAAGACTTCTTTCTGAAGAGAAAGCACCGCCCCCTTTTCCGGTGATTGCGAGCCTTCTCTCGGCTCTTTTTGTGGTCTTCACGGGACTGGCTTTTATCAAGTTTTATGATGCTCAAAGTCTGCGCGGAACGATTATTCAAGAGAGTGTCGCTGTGCAAACCGCCCCCGGAGACAATCAGGTCACAATCCTGGAGCTTTATGGCGGAATGGAGGTTCTCGTCCGCAAAGTGGAGGGTGAGTGGGTGCAAGTGACTTACCCGGGATCTCTTACGGGGTGGATTAAAACATCCGCCCTGCTGATGACGCGTTGACAGCCGGACCTAGACCAAAATATGATTTATTTCTATGCTAAAAACGCCCCGAGTCATATTTATGCTTGTTACTCTGGCCCTCTTCGGTGCCGGTTGTGCTACGACGGAAAAAAACGCTGACACTCCCGAAGGGGCTTTTGCCATTGCGGAAGAGTACGATCAGGGAGAGCGCTATGAAGAGGCTCTTCGTCGCTACAACGACATCAAAAATAAATTTCCCTATAGTAATTTTGCCACCAAAGCGGAGTTGGCTGTCGCCGACGTCTACTACAAACAAGAGTCCTTCGCCGAAGCTCAAGTGGCTTATCAGATGTTCAAAGAACTGCATCCCACAGCTCCGCAGTCAGACTATGTGCAGTTTCGCATTGGCATGAGTTACTTTAATCAACTGCCTTCCACGATTGATCGCGATTTAACTCTGGCCAACGATGCGATCTTGAATCTCTCTGAAGTTATTAAGAAGTTTCCAAACTCGACCTATGTCACCGAAGCCAAAGAAAAGCGCAGTGCCGCCATTAAAATGCTGGCTGAAAAAGAAGAGTATATCGCTGATTTCTATTTCAAACGTGAGATTTATGGCAGTGCTTTAAAGCGCTATGAAGGGCTTTACAATCAGTTCCGTGGTTTGGGTTTTGATGCCAAAGCTCTTTCACGCGCGGCTATTTGCGCTCATAAAGTTGGTGATGAAACCAAAGTCAAAAGATACCAGGCTCTTCTTGCCCAGGACTTTCCAGGCAGCAAGGAACTTAAAGAAGCTCAGAAGGAGATCCAATAATGCAAGGTCTTCATGATGACATGCTTTCTGAAGCTCGCGGTTACTTCATCAACGGCAACTACCGGATGGCCGAGCCGATCTTGAATCAAATGCTCCTGCAAAACACTCGTAATCCCGAAGTGTATCAGATGCTGGCAACAATCTTTTATGACAAAGGACAATTCAGCAAAGCTATTAAGACTTTCAAACGCGCTTTGGAAATTGATCCTACTTACACGGATGCCAGCGTAGGGCTTTCCATTATCCTCAATGATTTGGGTAAATATGATGAAGGCAAACAGGTTTTTCTCGACGCTCAAACTCAACTCGAGAAAAAATCAGGCAAACAAGATCCTTTCGTGGACGAAAAGCTGGCCTCCAAACATGAGGAACTAGCGGACCTATATTATCAATACAAGCGCTACAACGAGGCGCTTGAGCAACTTCTCAAAGCACAAAAACTGTCCAGCCGCAAAGCTGAAGTGACTTTGCGAATTGCTGAAGTCCATGTGCAGCTGGGGCAAAACGATCGAGCCATTAAAGATCTGAAGGCTTTGATTCGCGAATATCCCCACCTTATTCCAGCTCGCCTTAAGCTGGGCGCCATTTATTACAATTCAAACAATATTGCTGAAGCCACTGAACAATGGGAGAATATTCTCATTCGCGATCCCCAGCATCCAGAGGCTTTACGTTATTTGAAAATGGCTCAGGCAGCAGGTATCACATCCATCGATTTGTAGAGGGTTTATATGGCACAACTAAAAGAACAAATGGTTCCTTTCCTTACCAGTGACGAAATTGCCGAGCTTGTGGACAGTTTGGCCCAGCAAATCGAAATGGACTATGAAGGAAAAGAAGTGATCTTTATCTGCCCTCTACGCGGCTCCGTACATTTCACAGCGGATCTTATGCGCAAAGTGGATTTGCCTCAGCAGGTGGACTTTGTCCACGTACAAGCCGTGGAACGAGGCGGAGCCATCAAAATCGTCAAGGATATTTCCGTCAATATCGCCGGCAAGCATGTTTTGATTGTCGAAGAGATCATTGATACGGGTCGAACTTTGAGTTTCTTGCGCAGCCGCCTGTTTGCTTCGGCACCAGCTTCCTTGAAAATCATCACTCTCTTGGACAAACCAGCCCGCCGCGAATTGCCTATTCGCGCAGACTATATCGGTAAGACTATCGACGATCGCTATGTAGTGGGATATGGCATGGATTCAGAGGAAATCGGAAGAAATTATCCCGATATCTATACTCTTAAGAATTAAAAACGGAACTCTCTTTAGGCTACCATTACGTTGACCACAAACAGGACAACGACACAGAAAGCATAGAGAAAAACAATTTGTTTTGGCATGATAAGGATCTCCTGTTCCTGAATCTATGCACACTTCCGACCTTCGTCAATAGGGCCTCAACGAAAGTCTATATAAAAAAGATCATCACTTTACCCTGATTTATCCCATTATGAGGCAACCCTTGCTCACATTCTTGCCTTTGTCCCCTAAAGAGACTGTCAAGACAATCCGATATTGTACTCAAGGGGGAACAACTATGAAGTTCAAGAATTTCTCAAAAAAGTTACTTAAAAACAGATCCGGTCAAGGCGCAACGGAGTACATCCTGTTATTGGTTGTGGTTGTGGCTTTGGTGATCATGTTTAAAGACCAGATCAAAACCACTGTGAACTCAAAAATTGGTGAGTTGCAGGGCATGATCGGCTCCGTAACCGGCAACTAAATCTAAACTCTCCCGTCCGGAGGTTGGATGACGATTGAATACGTCTTGTTGCTTTTTGTGGTCTTTTTCATCGGGCTGAAGGCTTTTATGTCAGCCCCTGCGGAAGCATTTCGGAATTCGGGTCCTATGTTAGGTGCCCGGATCGAACAGCAATTGGCAACAGGTGATGGGTTTACACCCCATGGAAGCAAGGTTAAGTGGGAGGAAGGGCAATGAGAAAGTCCCCTCTTAAAAACCAGCAGGGTCAATTTGTTATCGAAACAGTTCTCCTGATGATTGTAACGATAGGCTTTTTCATCTGGGGCACCAATCAACTGCGCGAAGGCCAGTTTCTGGCAAAGCTCATTGGCGGTCCCTGGGAGAAGGTCTCTGGAATGATTGAGTCGGGAGTTTGGGCTTCACCTAATGATGCTCGCAAACTCCACCCCAATCAGCTGGATCGATCCATCACGATTGATCCGAATTCAACTTACTAGCTTAGGCTGAGTTCGTTGAATGCTTAACACCGCTTTTATAAAGCGAAAAAGAAACAGAGAGGGAATGAAAAAAACCAGCAGTACCTTCCAGCCCCTTAAGAACTCTCGCGGTATGCTCTCCGCAGAGTTTATCTTTGCGCTCATTTTGTGCGCAGGACTGTGCATGGTTTTATTCGCTCTGAATTTCACTCTCTCCATGGCTGAAGTGGCTCAATACATCGCGTTCTCATCTTCGCGCGCACATGCCGCAGGCCATATCGATCAAGAACATCAAATTCAAAGAGCTCAGGCTAAATACCAATCCCTGGTCAACAACCCGGTTTTAAAACCTCTCTTCAACAACCCCGATAGCAGTTGGTTTCAGTTGGGCGCCTTGGATATTCGCGGCGGTGGAGCCTCTGGCAGCACCTTCGACGAAGAATATGGCACTGCTCAAGATCGCGTCCCCAAAGTGGGTTTGCGCTTTACGTTTTCACCTCGCTTGCTGAATATGAAAATCGCCTTCCTCGGCTCAACCAGCGAAGATCCCGATGCCGGCTTTAGTGCGCAAATCACAGGTTTCCTCATTCGCGAACCGACACAACAAGAATGCTGGAATCTTCAGATCCGCCAGCGCCATGCTTATATTTTAAATTTGGACTCTCGCTACAAAATACTCGGCGGCGCCACAGCCAACAAGTATGTACCCATGGAGGACAACGGATGCTGAAGAATGAAAAGGGCATGGCCGTTTTTGAAATAATTCCGATTCTGGTGGTGATTGTTCTTTTTGTGAACTTCTCCCTGGGTTTTTTTGGCGCGATTCATACGGGCATTCTCAACTCCATGGCCGCGCGCAACTATGCCTTTGAGACCTTCCGCAATCGCTCGAATTTAACTTACTTCAGCAGTACCAATCCCGGCAGCGTGTCCTTTCAATATTCTAAATTGGGATTGCGCTTGCACGGAACCAACTCCGAGTCGCAGATCAGCAACAGCGGCAACCCCCGCTGGATTGCCTCAGCGCGATTGATTGATTTTATGAACTTTGACAAAAGAGCCGCCGATGTCGCAGGCGATGCCAACACTCACAACAAGACACGGGACGTCCCCGACGGACGCAACACCTCCATCGGTGTGAATCCAATCTGGATTCGGACCATGTATGGAATTTGTTTGAATGCAGCTTGTGGTAGCTAAGGAAAGAAGGGGATATGGGATCTAACGACACAAGAAATCTATGGCTCTCGATCGCAGCAGGAATTTTTGCAACCTTCTTGCTTTACAGCTATTCACAAGAAAAGAAGGCTGAGTATGATAAACGCTTCGGCTCAACCAAACGTGTCGTGGTCGCCAAAGAAGACATCGCTGAGATGCAAACGATCTATGACACTATGGTGGAAACCAAGGAATTGCCAGCGGACTTCATTCAGCCAGACTCGATCACCGTTCCCGATGAAATCATCGGCAACGTTGCCGCTGTTCCCATTCGCAAGGGACAAATGGTTTTAAAAAATAATCTTCTGACTCCGGGACCTGATACAGGCATTTCTTTGCAGGTGGCTCCAAGCAAAAGAGCTATTTCCATTCCTGTCGATGAGGTGCGCGGTGTTGCTAAGCTGATCCGCCCTGGGGATCGCATTGATATTTATGCCGCCGTGGATTCTGGAAAAGGGATCAATCAACGTCGTGAAGTGTTCACAATGATGTCTGATGTGCCCGTCCTTGCAACAGGTGTCAATGTTGTGAACAACATTCCTCGTATGTTTGAATTGGATTCAACCGGGAAAAATCTGACTCAGATTGCTCTGACTGGCGATACTAAATACACCACGATAACAATTGAAGCCACTCCGAAAGAGGCTCAGGATCTGGTGTATATTCTTTCGACAGCGCCTGGAAATCTCTTTTTAGCATTGAGAAATCCTAGTGACAGAACGATTCAACCACGAATGCCCAGTTCGACATCTGATTCCATTTTGGGACGACCTGTGGTATCCTTAGAAGGAGCAACCACGACTCCCATCGCGGCACCACCAAGACCAACTTATGCACCACCGGTTCAACAGCAACGTACGGCACCTCCGCCAACGCAGAGACCTCGTAGCAACAATGGATTTCAGACTTTGTAGACGGGTTTAGAGAGATTTTGAGGGGGAATTATGAAGCAGAAATTTTTAGTCGCAGGACTTATTCTCTGCGTGGGAGCTCCTGCAGCTCACGCGCAAGAAGAATTAGAGGCAGAAGCCTCATCCGCCACAGCTAGTGAAGAAACCGGCGTCTATCGCTCCCGCAAATTCATTAATCTCACTTTGGGAATTGAACAGGATGAAAAACTCCCCCCTCTTCCTGCTTCAGTCGAATTCAAAGGTGACTTCCGTCGCCTGGTGACGGCAGCCTATGCCAAAGATCTCAATTTGATTCGGTTCACTCCCAAAAAAGAAGGTTTTGCCACTCTCACCATTCATGACAAACGCAACGGCAAGGTTGTCGCCGAGTATCGTATTGATATCAAGAAAAGTAAATTGGACAAAGTTGTGCGCGAAATTCGTGCTCTCTTGGGCGATATCGAAGGCATCAATATCAAGATCGTCAACAATCGTGTTGTCGTCGATGGACAGATTCTTTTACCCAAAGATCTGGCACGCATTTATAATGTGATCAAACAATTTGGTGATCAGGCTTCCTCTTTAGTCACTCTCAGTCCTCTGGCACAAAAGAAAATTGCAGAGTTTATCTCTCGTGATATCAACAACCCTGAGATTGAAGTCCGCGCCGTGAATGACAAAATCATTCTGCAAGGCTGGGCGAATGGAGAAGAGGAAAAAGCCACAGCGGAAATCATCGCGAAGACATATCTTCCTGATATCATCATTGATGCCGCTGAAGACGGCGGTCCCATTAAAAAGAGAAAACCCGCCAATGATGGCGTGATCAATCTCATTCAAATCAAAGCTGCTGCACCAAAACCACCTTCTAAAATGATTCAAATGGTGGTGCATTACGTAGAATTGATTAAGGACTACTCGAAGGCCTTTAAGTTTCAATTCACTCCCGAGTTGGGTGACAACTCACAAATGACTTTCCAAACCGGTGGAGATTCTCCGGGTGGTATCGTCAGCAGTATCACAGGCACAGTTTCCAATCTGCTGCCAAAACTCAACTGGGCAAAACAGCATGGTCACGCCCGTGTTCTCGAGAGCACCAGCCTGATTGTCGAGAATGGAAAAAAAGGTGAGATCAAACAAGTCACAGACCAGCCTTACACGGTGATCGGTAAAGACGGAACTCGAGGCACAGCCTTTGCCTCCGTCGGTATCATCACAGGCATCACTCCTGTTT
>JBCECD010000101.1:0-7365 GCA_039206745.1 Bdellovibrio sp.
CTCATCTTAACACCAACTCCGAAGACCTGACAAAAATGTGTAATGGAGCGCTTACTATCTTCTCACGGAAATTGCCTTTGGGCTGTGGAATAATTTTAAAGTATCCACTCCCTTTGGCGGTCGCAAATTTTCCCCATTCGTTCATCATGGAAATCAATTTTTGTGAGTAGTTCAGTGAGTATTGATTATCAATGAAGTATTTAAAAATGATTTTAGAATTTTCGGCGTAAGTTTCAGGAACCAGTTTTAATGAATTTATAATCTCTTGGATAGTCGCAAAGACATAAAGTTTTTTACTCATGTGCTTATCCGTCCCAATGTTTTCATTCCTGATTTTTTGTTCAAAGATATTGACCATCTCTTGCGGAAAGAGCGTTTGGTTAATGGTTCTACTTCGGGCGTATCTTTTAAAAGTTCTATCTTGGCGAGCCACTTCTTCACGAGTTGCCTTATTCAATTTTCTAAAATCTTTTAACTTGGTCTTCGCTTCTAACGCCGTCATCTCCGCACTTAAACCAAAGCGGTAATAAATCGCTTCATCAATTTTTTGGTGAGGATTGACGGGCTTGCCGTTTTCATACTTCTTCAAGTAAAGACTAAAACTTTTTCCCTTTTGTTTGGGGCGAATATAGTAAGAACCAACGCTGGGAAGATTTGTTTCAATCGTTGTGGTGATGGAAATTTTTTGGGAAATCTTCGTCTTGATTTTCTTCGCTGACGGTTTGGATTTCGTTTTCTTAAGAAAAAATCGCCTACATCGCCGACCTGATGGTCGGCGAAACCCTCTAAAAACCTAATGATTTCAATTATTTATTGAAGAAAATTGGTAGTGAGAGGCGGACTTGAACCGCCGACCTACGGATTATGATTCCGTTGCTCTAACCAGCTGAGCTACCCCACCGCCGTAACGCGTAGAAGCGTGAACCGAGATTTTTAATGAAGAGAATGATTTGAGTCAACTAAGGACTTTGCGTTAACTCAAAAAAGTTGTTTTTCGTATGAAAGCTCGCCTTTGGTCTTGACCCCGTACTAGTTTCACCATGCAATAACAGGAAAAGTAAGAAAAACCAGGAGGGGTTTCCAATGAAAAAACTTTTTATGGCTTTAGCCATTCCGGCCTTGTTTGTCGGTTGTTCCAAGGATGAAAAACCTAAAAAGCCCAGCACAGATGGTGGAGTTCACTCCATGTTTTGGCAGGAGCAACCTCACTTTGCTGTCACAAACTATAATAATGAACCAATAGCCGGTGCTCAAATTTTGATCGGCGAAGCCTTAAACGTCCCCTTTGAAGGCAACTTCCTGACAACGGATGAAGCTGGAAGAGTCGCTCTGCCCAGTTCTTGGGACTCTGCGCAACCCATTACTGTTCAGGCTGCTGGTTTTGTGCGCAGCACTTATCTGAATCAAGAGCCAGGGGCTTTACAAATCAAATTGCGTCGTCAAGCGACGGTGAAAAATCACTACGAAGTGCGTGGAAACACTCAAGGGCTTCCAGTGAAAGACAAGGATGGTATTGTTGATTTTGGTCTGATTATGCCAGCGTTTTCCAAGTTGGATATCCTGTCCTTTGATATCAATAAAGTGATCAGCCCGCAGTCCGATCGCATCAGTGCGATGGGGCAGGATATTGAAGTGCCGACGAATATCTCTCTACCTAAGCAGAGCGAGAAGTACAGCCTTTTCACGATCACTCTCGATAAGCCTCTTTATCGCATCTATTTTGATCAACCCGGAGTGCAAAGAGTTTATGCGGCTCGCGGTCGCTTCCCGTTCAAATCCACAGTGGATGCGCTTCGTAAAGGGGCAGAGTTTTATGAGTTGATCAATGACTTTAAAATCAATGGCGGTGGGGTCCGTGATATCGACATCCAATCGCCGCAGACATCTTTGAATATTCCGGCGACAGAATTGAATTTCACCGAGAGCAAATCTGTGGTGGCGCCCTCTTTGCGCGGAGATGAGTTGTTCTTAGCGGTGAGCACAGCTAATCAGTCTGGTTATTTGATCCCGACCGATGTGAAAAGAATTTCTTCGGGCCAGAAAATGAATCTCAACACTCTGCCTGGTGCGGAGCAGTGGGTTTTAGGTTTGCTTAAAAAATCAGCGGAAATGAAAAGCGGAGAAGACCGTATGAGTGCCACGTTGATTCCGCTGAGTGCCGGAGCTGCTCCGACAATGCTGCCTTTGATTGCGAACCCAACCTTAGCTCGTGATGGAGAGGTTCTGCTGCCACGCACGAACTCGATCGACGGTGTTCATCCTATTGCCACGTATTCTGTTCTTTCCAAGGAGGAAGAGGTGGTGCAGGGCTCGGCAAAAGTGAAAATTTTGAAGCCTCATTGGGAAGTCTATGCTCAAGAATGGGTTGAAAGCATCAGACTGCCAGTATGGCCTGATGATGCAGGGTTGACTGGAAAAAAACGTTGGGAGGTGAACCTTGTCGGCTCCCAAACTTCTTCCCAAGCGCCTATTGGACCTGCTATGATTGAATCCGCAACACATGTCACACACAGCTCGGTTTCTTTCTAAAAAAGTTCTTCTGGGACTTGCTATTTTGGCAGGCTGCACTCTTTTTGGGTGCAGCTTGTTTGATAAGAAGCCCTCCGCGCATGTTCGGATGGGGCAAATCAATAAGCAAAAAATCTTTTTTGCCACCTATGATTCTGTATGGAGAGCGGCTCATGCTGTTCTAAAATACCCTATTGCGCAGGAAAATCAGGACACGGGAGTGATTGAAACAGAATACATCAAGGGTGTTGATGGCTGGCTTCCACCTGGAGAATCTCGTCCGCCTTCCAGCGGTATTCGTTACAAACTGATTCTGACTTTTGCCAAAGGTCGTGCCGATGGGCGAGAGTCGACACGAGTGACGGTTGATAAAAAAATGGAAATTCTCCGGGATTTCTTCTCCGAGCCTGAGCCTATGGAAAGCGATGGTCTTGAGGAGAAAATCATCTTCTATCGCATTGAGCGTGAGCTGATCATCAGTGAAGCTTTAAAGCGGGATCATCAGTGATTTTTACCTCCCACCTTCAAGCAGCTGTGCATTTCAGTTAAAAAACCTTGGTTCTGACAACAATGCAGGAAATAAGGCAAGACACCCTCTCAAATCTATGCTACGCCTTTTTGCTCCAACATGATTTCGTTTTTTCTTTTGGAAAATGAAAGAGTTCTTTTTCGCAATAGAAGGGAACTTTGATTGAGCAAGGGTGTCGTGATGATGCAGACTATAAGCAAAGAAAACCTAGAGAAAATCCATAAGATCTGGGATGACTACAAAGACAGTGGATTCCGCACCCAAGATTTAAAAGGCAACGACCACGACAGCGCCTCCTTTGATCAGATGAGGCTCGAAGCTATTAAGGCGATTCAGATTTATATCAATGATTTTCTGGCGAATCGCTGTGATATGAAAACCTTCAAAGGAAATATCGACAGCTACAATAAACGCAACAATCTGTGGGGATTTGCGGCGGTAAAGGGCCAGATGTTCTTTAATCAGCTTTGGAATGCGAGTCAAAAAAACTCCGAAGGCAAGATCACCGAAGTTCTGCGGCAGTGCATTCGTTTTCCTAAGGACCTTGCTGAGGCTTTGGACAAGATCAGCCATTTAGAGAAGTACGTTCGGGCCGTTGGAGAGACGGTGGAGGATAAAAGAAAGTCCCCCAATCCAGGGTCCGTGGCTTATTTTCTGTCGTACTTTTGGCAGATAATGGATTTTACAGAGTATCCTATCATGTACACGTCGTTGATCACATCCATAAACCGCTTGGGTCTGTGGAAAAAGTTTGAGACTCAAGCTGAATGCTATGAGTATTTCTATCATCTCATGACTCAGATCCGCGATGAGTTGCGACGTTACACTGGCAAGCAACTGACTCACTGGGATGTGGAGCATAGCTTTTGGCTCAGAGAGATCAGCTCTGAATTAAGCTCGACGGCGAGTCTCCCTTTATCAAAAGAAGTGGCAGTAAAATCCACTCGTCATGTTGAATTGGAACACAGATCATCGTTGCATGAGTATCTTCCCCCCATTGTTGCGGATCTGGTGATGGTGGGGCAGCAGGAGGGGCCCGCTCGCAAGGGCCTTCTTTTTGAAAAGAAAATTGCCATGTTGATGCGAATGCTCGACTTTGATGTTGAGGAGTTGGGTCAAGGGAAGGGCCGAGAGCCTGATGGTATTGCTCGGTATAGACAGGAGAATATCGCTTTCATATACGATGCCAAAGTGCGGGAAGGCGGGTTTTCTGTGGGAGTCAGTGACCGAGCAATCCGAGAATATATCAATGACCATTATCCGCGACTTGAGCGTGATGGATATAAGAAAATTGGTTTTATCATCGTCAGCTCCCATTTCAGGGGCGAGCCGGATGAGATCATTGATGATCTTACATTGCAAACCCCGATCAAGCGAGTGGCCTTGGTCAAGAGTGAAGCGCTTTTGCAGCTTCTCGCCTATAAATTAAAAGACGGTGTGGCGACAGCTGAAATTGCAAAACTTCTTCTGCAAAACGGTGTGATCACCGAGAGCGATATAGATGAAAAGCTATCTGATGTGTGAAGATTTTTTCTCTAATTTCTGAAAGGCAATATCGGGAAATCCCTTCTCGATCAGGGCCTCTTGAATGCGCTCATGCACGACGATAATATCTGTGTCCTCAGCTGCCACGAAGATATCCGGTGACTGATTTTCAACAAGAGCATCATCTATAACAAGTCGATCGACAACAACTAAATCACCTCCGAGAGATCGAGTTTGGCTGGCTTGGAGGTGAGCACAAGAAATACTTTTGGTGACGTTTAAAAGAACATAGTCACGATGGGTCTGCCCCGTCAGTGTGTTCCGGATCTCAACAGGAAAAACTTCAAAGTCCGTCACATTGAGGCTTCGCAAAAACTCAGAGAAAGCACGAGTTGTGATCCATGCCGGAGACATAAAAAAAGTGGGTAGGGGAGTGGTCGGCTCCTCAGGATCAAAAATACATTTTAAGGTGCCGGAGAAGTCGGAAGTCATGGCTTCACCTGTTTTAAAAGCCACCAATATATTCTCTTTGGATTCGGGGTCCCCGTAGAGACCAGGACAAGAACCACCGGCGAGGGCTTCGGCGGTGTACTGGCGTAGAAGTTGAAAATAGTCAGGTGATGCGCTCATTCATTTAAACTTTCGATGAATTCAAACATTTTGTCTAATCTTTATCTTTTGTAAGGGTGTTATGACAACTGGTTTGACGCGAGCCTCATCTGAGAACGCGGTGATATCACAAACAGGTAGCCCGCCTAAAAAATAAGCTTTATGATCACACTATGAAATACACAAGACATCACCACTTCGTCAGCATTGCAGGAGTTATTTTATTGTGGGCAGGTCAGGCACAGGCTGTCGCCAATTTCTCAGGTCATTGGATTGCCAATGAGGGGAAGTTGACAAGCACAGTCGGTATGAGTGCAGACTGCACGAAAGTGGAAATCATCATCGAGCAGACAGAGACGCAAATCAAAACTCGCCTCTATGATGCCAAATGCTCTTTGTTCGGCTCCAAGTGGGGGCCTGTTGTTCAGGAAATCCGTGACGGCAAAGTTTATGAAGAAGGTGTTGAGGTGGGTACTATCACTGAGGACACCATGATCACGGTTTCGAATTCCGGGACTTATCAATATGCTTATAATTTGAGATTAAAAACGAATGCTCAAGGGCAGATCATATTGGAGTCTTACTACGGCACTAAGGGCTCTCTGGGGTCTATGGTGACTCAAGCTCTTCACAATAGAGCGGCTCCGTAAAGGGGAGCGGTCTCAAAACAAGGCAGCTCATTTAGAGTAAGATTTTCCATATCTCACATAGAGTGACAGTGGACACCCCTTTTCAGAGATTTCTCCACCGTGAGAGCTGATTTTCCATGTTTCATTGTGAAGGGATCTTCATAGGTCATGTCAATTATGTGCCAGCTCATAATTGGAAAAGGACTTGAGGCGTATAATACGATTTGTAGTGAGGTTGCATTATGTGGTTCTTCAAAAGGCAGAAGGCCTTAAGTATCCCTTTGCGCCCGGGAGTAGCCATTCGCATGGAGGCAATCGGCGGGCAAGGTGCTAATTCGTCAGGGAAAATTTTGGCGGAGGCAGCGGTTTTAAAGTCCGACTTTACCGGGAATCACTTTTCCAGCTTTGGCTCTGAAAAGCGAGGATCTCCGGTACGATCCTTTGTTCGTTTCTCAACAGAAAAAAAGGTAATTCGTTCGGCATCCTTTATCGATCATCCTGACCTTCTTATTATTTTCCATGAAAGTCTGATCGTATCTCATCCGGAAATTCTGCAAGGAGTCTCTGAGAGAACAGACATTGTTATTAATTCGCCAAGTTCACCCAGGCAGATTCGTTTTCCGCAAGGGACCATTTGTCGAACTATTGCTACGATCTCGGCCGTGCAACTTGCGAGGCAACTTCAGTGTGGGCAAAATGCTGTGCTCTTGGGAGCGGCAGCGCGATTTTGCCCAGAGATCTCTTCCTCCGTCATTCGAGAAACCTTAGGGGATTTTTTTCAGGACAAGGGAGTCGAGGTGATAGAAAAAAATCTGTCCGGGTTCGATGCTGGAAGCGCTGAGGTGGCTTGGGAGTCCTTTAGTCTGAATCAGGCTTCATTAGAGGCAACTGAAAATGCTTTGCCAGATTTGGGATGGAGGAATGCTCCTATTGGGGGAGTTATTACAAACCCGGGAAATTCTGTTCTCAAAAATCATAGCGCCAGTCGTCGCGGAGTTGTTCCTCAATTAAAGAAGGAGATCTGTTTTAACTGCGGATACTGCGACATGGTGTGCCCTGATTTCTGTTTTGTTTGGGATATCGATCCCCTCGGAGAGCGCAGTCCGACTCTGAAGGGGATCGACTATCAGTATTGCAAAGGTTGTCAAAAGTGTGTAGCGGTCTGTCCAGTAGACGCTCTCAAACCGGTTCTCGAGTCAAATCTGACTTCACAAGATCTTTCCGTGAAGGCATATCCTGAAGTCGACTTTCAGCTGATTCAAGAGCGCTGGAAGCATATGGATTGGGTGGCCTATGTGGACAAAATTTCTGAGAAGGAGCGGATGTTAACTCCTCAGACCGAGCTTCTCAACCCCGCCACTTATTTACGGCCTCGATTTTCAGAGGATATGGCAAAGAAGAAAAAGGATTCATAATGGCATCTCAAGTCACAAAATTTATGACGGGAAATGAAATGGTGGCCGAGGCGGCCCGAGCTATTGATTTTCATTTTATGGGATATTATCCGATCACGCCATCTACCGAAATAGCCGAGTTGATCAATGGTATGAAGGTTCGTGGTGAAGTTTCAACGGTCATGTTGCCGGCGGACGGAGAGCATGGGGC
>JBCECD010000102.1:0-7319 GCA_039206745.1 Bdellovibrio sp.
CACTCGCATGCGTCACTTGAACTCTCACATGAGCTCTAAGACGAAAAGACAACTTGGTAAAACATCTTATGTAGAAGACGCGAACATGCTTCAAGTTCGTCGTTGCTTGGTGTTCTAGGAATTCTTAATAATTGATGTCTTTTCGGTCGGACTCAGCTCGCAGAGCAGGAAAGTCCGCGTAAAATTTAGAGGTATAAAATGGCTCGTGTAAAAAGTGGTAAAACAAATCGTGCTCGTCACAAAAAAGTCTTAAAAAGAGCAAAAGGTTATTATTCAGCAGGTTCTCGCGCATATATCCATGCAGTTGAGAAAAACGACCGTGGTATGGCGTTTGCTTATCGCGATCGCAAAGCTAAAAAACGCAACTTCCGCACTTTGTGGAATCAACGTATCAATGCAGCAGCTCGTTTGAATGGTACAACTTACTCTCGTTTGGTTGGTGGTTTGATCAAGGCTGGAGTTCAGGTTGACAGAAAAATCTTGGCTGATCTTGCAATCAATGATGCCGCAGCTTTCACTGCGCTTTGCAAACACGCGTTGGCCTAAACCGAACAGGTCAAAGCTCTGTTTATCTGAGATATAGGAGCATTGAGGCCCCATGAAGGAGTCGAACACTCAATTTGAACAAAGAAAGCGTGATCACATTCGGATCGCGCTGGACCCTCGGTCTCAGGCCGAGGGGCAAACTGGGTTGAACTCTGTGCATTTGATTCATGAGGCCTTGCCGGATTTAGCATTGAAAGAGGTCGATATATCGACCTCTTTTTCTTTTGGAGCTCAGACTCTTTCTCTTTCTTCCCCTCTTTTTATTTCTTCGATGACTGCTGGGCATGAGCAAGGACAGCGGATCAATGAGGCTTTGGCGCAGTTGAGTGATCGCCGTCAGATTTTGATGGGTGTGGGATCTCAGCGTCGGGAGTTGGAGGATGCTCAGGCTTCTCGGGAGTGGCTTCGGGTGCGTCAGATGGCGCCGCGAGCCCGTCTATTAGGAAATATTGGAATCGCCCAATTGATTCAGAGCCCGATTGATGGGGTTCGCCGTTTGATCGAGTCGACAGAGGCGGTGGCTCTGTTTGTTCATTTAAATCCTCTGCAAGAAGCTTTGCAGCCGGAGGGGACAACGGATTTTCGTCAGGGCCTGGCTGCCATTGAAAACCTCGTGCAGCTGGCTGGAGTGCCAGTGATTGTGAAAGAAGTGGGCTGTGGATTTTCTGTGGCCACTTTGAAGCGTCTGCAAGAGACCGGGGTTTTTGCGATTGATATCAGCGGTAAAGGTGGAACTCACTGGGGGCGGATCGAAGGTCTGCGTTCGGAAGAGGACGCCTTGCTTTACAAGGTGGCTCAAACTTTTGGAAATTGGGGTTTCAGCACTTTGGAGTCTTTGCAGAATGCTCGCAAGGCGGAATTGAAATGTGAAATATGGGCTTCAGGAGGCGTGCGCAACGGCCTTGAAGTGGCGAAGCTTTGCGCTTTGGGTGCTCAGAAAGTCGGAGTGGCCAAACCATTTTTGGAGGCGGCTTTGTCGGGCGACAAGGCTCTCGAAGAGTTGGTGCAAAAAATGGAAATGGAATTGAAAATCGCCATGTTTTGCACTGGCAGTCGAAATCTGAAAGAATTGCAAACGAAGAGGGTGATACAATGACAAAACAGCTTCAGGACATCTTCAAGGGCTTTTCCAAACTCTCGCGAGAGGAAAGGCTGAAAGCGTTGAAAGAAGTGGGGGCTTTACAAGACTCTGACTTGGATTATATTTCCAAGGGAGGCTTGAAAGACACCAGCCTGGGGGAAAAGTTTATTGAGAATGTCATTGGATATTTTCAGCTGCCTTTAGGAGTGGCGACGAATTTCCGTATTGATGGTCAAGACTATGTGATTCCGATGGCTGTGGAAGAGACTTCGATTGTAGCCGCCGTATGCAAGTCAGCGAAGTGGATTCGTGAAGCAGGTTCTATCACCACAGAGGTGGTGGGCAGTGAAATCATCGGTCAGATTCAGTGTGCGAAGGTTGCTAACTTTGCGGCCTTTGAAAAACAAATTCTCTCACAAAAAAATTATCTGATTGAAACTGCCAATCGCGAAGTGGCCTTCGGCCTCGTTCGCAGAGGCGGAGGCGTGCGCGACATTCACGTGCGCCGAGTGCCCCGTGGAGATGGATCCGATATGGCGGTTGTCCATGTGTTGATGGATCCTTGTGATGCCATGGGCGCGAATATCGTCAATCAGGTCTGTGAATATTTAAAAGAGCCGATCGAGCAATTCACGGGTGAGAAGGTCACAATGTGTATTCTCTCCAATCTGGTGGATTCAAAGATCACGCGAGCGACGGTTCATATTCGAGATATTGATTCTGAATTGGCGGAAAAAATTGAAGAGGCATCTTTGTTTGCGCAGCAAGATCCTTATCGGGCGGCGACTAATAATAAAGGGGTCTTAAACGGGATTGATCCGATTTTGATTGCGACAGGAAATGATTGGCGTGCGGTGGAGGCGGGCATTCATGCCTATGCTGCTCGGGATGGTCAATATCGTTCTATCACGCGTTGGTTCCGCGCTCCCGAGGGCGGACTTAAAGGGGTTTTTGAAGCTCCTTTGGTTGTGGGAACAGTGGGGGGCGTGACGACTTTGCATCCCACGGCGATGATGTGTATGAAGATGTTGGGAACGAAGTCTGCTAATGAGCTGTCTCGGGTGATAGCAGCTGTCGGTTTGGTGCAAAATTTAGGTGCCTTGAAAGCTTTGACGACAGTGGGAATCATCGAGGGGCATATGAAGTTGCACACCAAGAATCTGGCTTTGGGTGCCGGTGCGGAAGAAAAAGAAATCCCTCTGGTGCAAAAGAAATTAGAAGAAATTTTAGCTGTTCGTAAGCGGATCTCTTTGAGTAATGCGATTGATGTGCTCAAGGAACTGCGCTCGTCGCATTACTAGGAACGGAGACACGCATTGTCTTGGGTCTTTTCTGTTCCTGGAAAAACATTTCTTGCCGGTGAGTATCTGGCGTTGCAGGAAGGGCCCTGTTTGCTCTTTCTCTCGCAACCTTGTTTTCGTCTGACAATTGCAAAAAAGAAAGAAGCGGGGCAAGAACTGTCGAAGGCTTGGCCGGCTTTGCATCCGGATTCTCCTGCGGGACGATTTTTGCAAAAACAGGCCGCTGAGTTTGCCGATCTTACGGGAGAGTTTCATGATCCCTATGGAGGCCGGGGCGGTTTTGGAGCGTCGACGGCTCAGTTTTTGGCGGTGTATGCGGCCTTCATGGCTCGCAGCCAGGTTCATCGCGAGATGGAAAATATTTTGGATTATAAACATCTGTTACAGGCCTACTATGAAGTGGCCTGGAACGGACAGGGGCAGCGACCTAGCGGCGCGGACCTGGTGGGGCAACTGAAGGGCGCGTTCACTTTTTTTGAAAAGAGAAAGGGTTTGATCTCTGTCGGCAGTTGGCCCTTTGCGGAGTTGGAATTTCTTTTAGTTCATACGGGTAATAAAGTGGCTACTCATGAGCATTTGCGAAGTCTTGCCATCTTTGATGCGAGTTCGTTGGAAAAGAGTTTTGCTCTGATTAAAGAGGCGTTTGTGTCAGCTCGTGAAGAGCTTTTACTCTCTGGAGTGAACGCCTACGCTCAAGCTTTGCGAGATTTGAATTTCACTTGTCCAGAGAGCTTGAATTTGTTGGCGGAAGTGCGAACTCTCCCTGGGGTGCGTGCAGCCAAAGGTTGTGGTGCTTTGGGAGCGGATGTATTGTGGGTTATAACGGATAAAAAACAGACAGCAGAAGTAAAAAAATATTTTGCACAACACAAATCAATGTCGGTGCTGTCCTCCTCGGAGCAAGTCTCTGTAGGGCTTCAGATGCAAGGTGGTCTATGAATCAGGTTCTCGTCTCAGCTCCTTCAAATATCGCGCTGATTAAATATATGGGAAAGATTGAAGGCAGCGGCAATAAGCCGACAAATGCCTCTTTGTCTTACACCTTGGAAAATCTGCGCAGCTATGTGCGCCTGACTTTACTGGAGAATGCCACAGCAGATCAGTGGAAGGCTCTCGAGCGTCGAGATTTGCAGCCTTTGGAGTTGTCAATCAAAGGGCAGGAGCGCTTTTTGCGCCACTTGCAAAACCTGAAAGAGAAATGGCAGGTGCAAGGTTTTTTTCTGGTCGAGTCGGCCAATAATTTTCCTTCGGATTGTGGGCTGGCGAGTTCAGCTTCAAGTTTTGCGGCGTTGACTTTGGCGGCGGCGCAGATGTTTCAAAAGCTCAAACCGCAGAGTTGGGGGGAGGATACAAAATTATTATCTGAATTCTCTCGTCAGGGTTCAGGGTCTTCATGTCGATCTCTGTTTTCACCGTGGGCCTTGTGGCAGGAGGAGTATGCGCAGCCTGTGGCTCTGAATATGTCGCATCTGCATCACATGGTGGTGGTGGTTGAGGATGGTAAAAAAGAAGTTTCCAGTTCAGAGGCTCATAAACGAGTGACGACCAGCCCGCGTTTTTATGGCCGTGTGGACCGGGCTGATCTGCGTTTGCGTGATTTGATGCAGGCTCTGCAGTTTGAGGACTGGCATATGGCTCGTCAAATTGTGTGGGATGAGTTTATGGATATGCATCGGCTGTTTGAGACCAGCCAGCCCGCTTTCGGCTATATGACAGAGGCTTCTAAGAAAGTATTGGAAGACTGTCAGGCTTTCTGGAGAAAATGGCAGGACGGTCCTCTGGTGACAATGGATGCCGGGGCCAATGTGCACATGCTTTTCCGCTATGATCAGAAAAAGTCCTTTGAGACGTACCGCGAGCACTTCCAAAAGGACTTCAAAGTGCTGGCCTATGAGGGTATCAAAGATCATGTCCATTGATTTTCAGTGCAAGGCTTATGGTAAGTGGATCCTTGTGGGAGAACACTCTGTTTTAAGAGGGGTTCCTGCTTTGGTTTTTCCTTTGCAATCGCGCTATTTGGAATTGCAGTACAGCTTGGCGGAATCGGGTCCTTTGCAACTGCGTTTGCAAGGGGATCATGGGTCTGATTTGCAGATGTTGATTTGGAGTGTTTTGGATCGGGCCTGTCAGCTTAAGAGTATTCAGCGTTCAGATTTAAAAGGCAGTTTGTATTTGGAGTCTTCTATTCCGGTGGGAGCTGGAATGGGCGCGTCGGCGGCCTTGTGTGTAGCTTTGACTCGGTGGTTGGGTTTCTTGGGTTTTGTGGCGGAGTCCGAATACTATGAGTTTGCGCGACAGCTGGAAAATTTATTTCATGGTGAGAGCAGCGGAGTGGATATCGCCGTGGCTCTGTCGGGGGAAGGTCTGCACTTTGTTCGCGATGGAGAACGTCGACCGTTGAAAATGGCGTGGTCTCCACGGTGGTATATTTCTTATTCAGGACAAAAAGGTGTGACCAAAGAGGCTGTGAACAAAGTGAAAGATTTTATTCGTCATCATCCTGATCAAGGTCAGTTTTTGGATCGACAAATGGCCGAAGCGGTGAAGGTGGCAGAGAAGGCCTTGAGTGAAAACTCTTCTTCTTCCTTTGAGAACTTGGCCCGGGCTATTGAACAGGCAGGAGCCTGTTTTCAAAGTTGGGGGCTGAACGAAGGTCCTCCTTCGCAGCATATTCAATGGTTGCGGGAGCAGGGTGCTGTGGCTGTGAAACCCACAGGTTCCGGCGGTGGTGGTTATGTGCTTTCTTTGTGGTCTAAAGCGCCTCCAGATTCTATTCAAAATATGCTGATTCCCTCCTAAAAATTTATCTGCATGAGTTGTGAACAATCCTAGTTTTGCAGCTCGTGATTCTCGGCACTGGCCTCAAAGAGAATTTGACTCTTAACAATTCTAAAACGAATCTTAAGTGAGGGAGGAATTATGTCCTACACGGTGTCTCTCACTCGCAATCCCAATCTCTCAGCTCCCAAAACGGATCGCTCTGCGCCCAATGAAGTGCAAAAGGAATTTGGTTCGTCCTGGTGGACAGGACTGCCTCCGGAAAAATGTCCCGGCTTTGATTCTCAGCGTGGATGCTTGGAGGCTCTGCCTTTAGTGAATTTAAAGATCGCTTCTCGGCAGGACATTCTGGATTATTTCAACAACACGTGGACGTTGACAGAGGTGTTGTTCACGGCTCTTAAAAACGAGAGTACATATACGCGTCCGCCCTACCATCAATTGCGCCATCCGCTGATTTTCTATTACGGACATCCGGCGGTTTTATATCTGAATAAGATGCGCCTGGCGGGCCTTCTCCCTCAACCGGTGGATCTGTATCTCGAAAAAATTCTCGAGACCGGTGTGGACGAAATGAGCTGGGACGATATGTCCAAGAATGAAATGGTCTGGCCGTCGGTCAAAGAGGTGCGCGATTACCGTCAAAAAATTTACAACATTGTCGTTGAGGTGATTCAAAAGCATCCGGATCTCGATGATCCGGCGAAAAGAGGTTGGAACTCTCCTTTGTGGTCTTTATTTATGGGATTCGAGCATGAGAAGATTCACTTTGAAACATCCAGTGTGCTGATGCGAGAGCTGCCCTTGGAATTAGTGGAAACACCTCGTTATTGGATGCCGATGCATCCCTCGAGTGAAATGAAAACACCTGTGCAGCCTCAGGAAGCCCGGGATTATCCGCAGAATTCTTGGATGAAGATCGTCGGCGGGGAGGTTCATTATGGTAAGCCGAAGGAGGCTCCGTCCTTTGGTTGGGATAATGAGTATGGTTCTCGCACGAAAACAGTGAAGGACTTTCAGGTCACAAGTCAGCTGATCACGAATGGGGAGTATTATGAATTCGTATCGAGCCTGGCCTACGGTGAGGATAAATATTGGAGCACGGAAGGATTGCAGTGGCGAAAATTCCGCAATACCAAACGTCCTCCTTTTTGGGTGGCTTATGGTCCTGAAGGTTTGCACGATTATAAACTGCGAACTCTTTTTGAAATCATTGATATGCCGTGGAGCTGGCCGGTGGAAGTGAATTACCATGAGGCTCAAGCTTTCTGTCGCTGGCGTCAGGAGAAAGATCGCAGTTCTTTGCACTATCGCTTGCTCACGGAGCCGGAGCATGTCCTGTTGCGGGAAGTGCAAACGCCGGATCCAGTTTTGCAGACGTGTTCCTATGGCAAGGGCACATCCGCAGCGAAGGACATCCCGTTTAATTTTAATTTTGCTTTCTCGTCTCCGAGTCCGGTGAATTTTTATCCGGCCAACAGCCGAGGTGTTGCGGACCTGTTCGGAAATGTCTGGCAGTGGGTTGAAGATCAGTTCAATCCCTTGGACGGATTTTCCGTCCATCCGCTATACGACGATTTCTCCACGCCTTGTTTTGATGGCAAACATCAGAT
>JBCECD010000103.1:0-7259 GCA_039206745.1 Bdellovibrio sp.
CAGATACTAAAATGCTTTTTTTCCAGGGCGGCGTACAGATAAGAAAGCTTTTCGTCTAAGAGATCGTCGTAGTAGCGCATCTCCAGCAATTGGCAGAGGGAAAATTCAATGACATCGACAATGTCCATGGAGCCTGAGGGCTCAATGATCAAGGCGGAGTTCCAATCAATGATCGCGAGATCATCCTGGCTGTATTGGAAGGTGCTTTCGCTGATACTCTTCTTGATTTGTTCAGAGAGCGTTTCATTGTTTTCCGACAAAATGAGGCGATAGACATCGTACTTATCGAGAATGCTTAAGGCATTTTTTTCGCAGCCATCAATGCGTTTGAAGAAATAACAGATATAGTCCTCATACGTGTCCCAACTGATCGAATTGCTGCGTTCTCGATCCATTCCCTGAATGATCTGCTCCACGCGTTTCTTGGCAAGGTCGTGTAAGGTGAGGTCGTTTTCTAAAAAGTTTCCCAGCTCAATCAAACGATTCCAGCTGATATCCTTCGGTAAATCCAGGGCCAGGGTGACCGATAGGGCGCCGAAGTGCCAGATCTTCGCGGTGATTTCCAGCTCCAAAGGATGCCCCAAGGCGTTGTACTTGGAGTTTTCAATGACCAGAGATAAGGGGGCATTGTTGATGATCATGGCTTTGGATCTTCGGTTCAGGCGAAATCTTTGTGCCGAACCGGAGGCCTCAAAGAGCTTTTGTGCTTTTTCGAGGTCCACATCTTTACCAATATCAAAAACCCTGTAAATGAGTACACGTCCATCCATGCCCGTATCCTTTTTAACAGGTTACCCGCGGTGCAGAGAGCGGTCTACCAATAAGAAGCATCAATTGTGATGTCGCCCAAGACTTCGGTTTGGCAGCTGATGCGTGTGTGCGAGGGCAGGCTGTTTGTCTCTTTCAAAAATTGTTCTAAAGGAGTCTCGGGTGAAAGATTCTCGCTTCCTTGCAGGATGAAAATCCTGCATTTGGCACAGACCCCCTCGCCATCACAGCTGGAGGCAACGGGCAGGCCTGCGGCAAGAAGAGACTTCATCAGATTCGCGCCGACGGGAACTTGGAGAGAGGTGGCTTTTTTAGCAAAGAAGATGCAAGGCATGTCTTATAGTAGCTGACGCAGTCCAAAACTTGCAAAGAACTAATGAAAAGAAGCCGGTTTGTTGATAGCCTCTCGGGCAGTGAGGTAGAGGTTATGACTTCAGAACAAAAAGTTGAAAATGTTATTATTATTGGTTCGGGTCCTGCTGGACTAACATCTGCTATTTATTCCTCTCGCGCTAACTTGGAGCCTTTGATGATTGAAGGTGAAGAGGCAGGCGGTCAGCTGATGACAACCACAGAGGTGGAGAACTTCCCTGGTTTTGAACATGGAATCACGGGTCCTGATTTGATCACAGTGATGCGAAAACAGGCGGAGAGATTCGGCACTCGTTTTATCACTCGCAATGTGACAAAAGTGGATTTCTCGCAACGACCTTTTAAAGTTTGGATCGGCGACAAATTGCATTTGGCGAAATCCATTATCATTTCAACGGGAGCGAGCGCGAAATATCTGGGGCTGCCTTCAGAAAAACAATATGCCAATCGTGGTGTTTCGGCTTGTGCCACTTGTGACGGGGCTTTTTTCCGCAATCAAGAAATCGGAGTTGTCGGTGGTGGCGACACGGCTATGGAAGAGGCCCAATTCTTAACTCGTTTTGCGAGCAAAGTTTATCTGATTCATCGTCGGGATCAGTTCCGCGCTTCGAAGATTATGGCGGATCGGGTGATGCAAAATCCAAAAATTGAAATTCTGTGGAACACGGAAGTTTTAGAAGTTCTGGGAGATGGCAAAGGCATGACGGGTGCCCGTATTAAAAATCTGCAGAGCGGTGACGCGAAAGAGTTGGCTATTACGGGTTTGTTCTTGGCGATTGGTCATAAACCCAATACCGACCTTTTCAAAGGTGTATTGGATATGAATGAGACAGGTTATTTGATCACACAGCCTAATACCACTTATACTAATGTGGCAGGTGTCTTTGCAGCCGGAGATGTGCAAGATCCTATTTATCGCCAGGCTATCACAGCTGCGGGAACAGGGTGTATGGCTGCGATTGATGCTGAACGATGGTTGGAAGCTCAGGAAGCGCATTAGGAATTTTATGAAAGATAAAAGAATTAATACCAAGGATCTTATCGAAAAGATTGAAAAGATGACCAAGGCCCGTATTGCGGGCCAGGATGTTGTGTCTTTAGATCAGTTTCGTGAAGCAAAGAAGAAGCTGGATCCCAAGGTGATTCTTGTTATCGAAGATGATGAGACCATGCGTTTGGCGTTAAAGCGTATTTTGGAGAGTGAAGGTTATGTCACCAAGTTAGCGGCTGACGGCACAGAGCTCTCAACAGTTTTGGATGATCATCCGGTGGATCTGATTTTGATGGATGTGGGTCTGCCTTGGATTAACGGCTTTGAATTGGCTCAGTTGCTCAAAGAGCATCGCGATCTTAAGAAAATTCCTCTGGTGTTTATTTCGGGTAAGACCTCTGAGGAAGACATGAAAAAAGCGTTTGAGATCGGCGCTGATGACTATATCAAGAAGCCTTTTGATGTTGAGAAATTGAAAAAGACAATTCTCACTTTGCTCCGTTTAAACGCCTAGAGGTCGACCTAGGTCAGGGTTCCATAGTTTTCCAATAGTCTCCTCAGAAAATAGTAAGCGATCTGTTTTTTTCTGTTTACAATGGAGCTTCATGTTGCGGAGATTTCTTTTAGTCTTATTCATATTGTGCGTGGGTTTGGGGTTGTGGAGTCTTCTCTCCAAAAAGCCTATGGAATCGTCCTCGGGAGAAAAGGGGCCAGGTTCTGAACAAGGCCGAGAGGAAAATGTAAAGGCCTCTTCCTCTTCTGATCCCTCGACGTCTCAAGCTGATATCTCTTCCCGTGAACCCATGTCAGGGATGCGTGAGAGAAAGCTGAATTCTCCAAGCTCTTCACACCAGCGCCCGGTGGCTTCTCAAAACAAAAACTTTATTGATACTTCTTCTATTGAGGTGGAATCCGCAGAGATCTTTGCAGGCACCCCTTGGAAAATATGGAAGGGAGCTCGGGCGATGCTCCGGGCCCAGGCTCAGCAACGCGGTCTTCCCGTGGTAGCGGAAGTCAGTGGATACTCTATCAGCCTTGAACCTAATAACGAGGTGAATGTTCGAGAATTTTCTCCCGACCAAGGTTTGGTTGTGGTCAACTCTCGAACCCAAGTGGCTGGAGTTGTGACCGGAACTTTTGGTGTGGTTTTACGAGAAGGCTTTACAGTGGAAAAAGTTTTTCCTGCGGAAGGTGTGAAGATTCTCGATTCCTTTCCTGAAATTCGTACTTACTATGTCACTTCCGCCATAACGCCTTTTGATTTGCAAACCTTCCAGTCGGTCTTACAAAGTCAGCCGGGTGTTGAAAAAGTTCACATGGAAATATTGAGTCGGAACTATGAAAAGAAATAAAACTCTTTCTTCAAATCAGAAAAGAGCTTTATTGGGGGTCAGTCTTGCCGGTCTGATTATCTCCGCCCTTTTTGTGAACTGCTCTGGCAAGGGCTTTTCGGTGGATGATTCCGATGCCGATCCTTTTCTCGGATTTGCCTGGCACATCAATAACACGGGACAAAGTGTTTTTGCCACGGCGGGTGGTGAGGTGGGATTTGATCTGAACTTGTTGAACACCTGGCAGAGTGGGTTTTCAGGGAGTGGGGTGAAGATTCTGATCTCTGATGATGGGATCGAAGACACTCATGAGGACCTGCGGGATAATTATTTGTACAGTGGTGTTTCAAAAAACTATGCTTTGTCCTCTCCTTACTTGGCGAACAGTTCGCCACCGATTGACGACGATGATAACCATGGGACTTCAGTCGCGGGCCTGGTGGCAGCTGTTGCCGCAAATGGCGCTGGAACGAAGGGAGTCGCTTATAAGGCTTCGCTCGTTTCCGCTAATTTTCTATCCGGCGATGTAACTCAGACCGAAGCTATCATGGTAGACCAGGCTGGGGGAGATTTTGATGTTTTCAATATGAGTTGGGGATCGGCACAAAATGTACTCGCAACAACACCCTCCTCATTTATTGCCCAACTCAAAGCGGGTGCGACCAGTCGGCGCTCTGGTAAGGGTGCTTTATATGTGAAAGCTGCGGGAAATAGTTTTTCTATATTATGTCGAGGTGTTGCTGCTGGATCATCCGCAGCTAAATTGCCTGAGAACTATTGTGTAGGCAATTCGAATTTCGATGCCGACAATACCACGCCTTATACTATTATGGTTGCGGCTCTCAATGCTGAAGGTTATGCCTCGAGCTACTCGTCACCGGGTTCAAATATTTGGATTTCTTCTTTTGGGGGAGAGTTTGGAGACGATTCTCCAGCGATGATAACCACGGATCGATCTGGTTGTTCCAAAGGATTTTCAACTTCAGATGCTTCTGGTTTGTCCTTTGAGAAGGGCGGAGAGGGGAATAGCAGCTGTAATTACACCGCTACTTTCAATGGGACTTCAGCGGCGGCTCCTGTGCTGACTGGGGTGGTCGCTTTGCTGTTAGAGGTCAACCCAAGTCTCACTTGGCGTGATGTTAAATATATTTTGGCCTCCACGGCCACGCCTGTGAACTATCGCACGACAGGAAGTATTTCCCATCCTTCTGAAAGCACGCCGAGCAGCTATGTGTGGGAGCAGGTTTGGGTGGTGAACGGAGCGGGTTTTAAGTTTCACAATTGGTATGGCTTTGGGCGAGTTAATGTCGATGATGCTGTGACCATGGCGAAGTCCTATACTTCTCCGTTTGGCACTTTGCTTGAAACAAACTGGGTTGATAATATCACCGGGTTGAGCGAATCGATTCCCGATAACAGTGCAACGGGAGCATCGTCGACCACCAATGTGGGGACCAGTATGAAGATTGAAGCGGTTCAGCTGAAGGTGTGGATCACGCATCCTGATGTCTCACAGCTGGCCATTGAATTGACGTCTCCTTCGGGAACTAAAAGTATTCTGGTGAATATGAACAACTCCCTTCGCAATTTGGCTGATTACGACGGAGAGATTCTCTTAAGCAACGCTTTTTACCGTGAAAACTCTGCAGGCACTTGGACTTTAAAAGTGATTGATGGAAAAACGGGAAGCAGTGGCACCTTGACTCGCTGGAGCCTGAATTTTATTGGCAGTTCTCAGTAACTCAGCCCACATTTTTTCTGATTAAATCTTGATAAGCGACATAGGCTTTGAGCAGGGCATCCAACTGCACTGTCATGGCTACGTCTTGCTCAATGAACATCAAACGACGAGGGTCGGTCAGATCGCCGACGATTTTGGCTCTGAAAAGCAAACGACCTTTGGAGAGATCCGGTTCGAAAGGGTTGACGATAATCAAATCGAAAGGCTTATTCAAAAAGTCTTTAGGGATCTCATCTTCGAGCATGGTTCCGCTCAGCGAGATATTGCGTGAATAAGTTCGAAACGAGCGCATTTTCGAAACCAGCACCACTTCAATTTTAAAATTATGGCGAGTTTCACGGCGACGATCTTGCGAAGAGGATTTCTTTTCAGTCGTGTTCGGAGGGCCGAGATGTTTAGGCTTTGGAATGTTTTTTAAATCCAGTTCATCGCCATTGAAGTCTTTGAAGTAATAACCACCCAGATCATCATTTTTGACGGGAGCATCGCCCACGACCACTTGGGTATAGGGACTGTCGGGAGAGGTGTGCGTGGCGGGTGCGTTTTGTGTGGCGGTCACAGTGTCAACGGGAGGTTCATCGGGACGGGGAGGTTGGGAGAGAACGAAATACTTCTGTTCAGAAGCTAAAAAGTCTTTTACACAGATCCACTTTTCCCAGCCGGGCGTCCACAGAAAGAATTTAGCGGTGTTTTTTTCAACGATGGATAACAAGCTGACTTGAGCTTGTACGATAGACATAGGTTTTGTCTGTGTCTTCTTCTCGGCGTCGTAAATAATCCACACTTTGCCCTGTGTCTTCATGCACTCCCCATTATTTGAGTGCTTCGCAAAAAAGGCTTTTCAGAGCTGTTTTTTACCAAGCACACAGAGGAGCTATCGGAAGAAAAGGAGGACTTCTTTATACTCGAATGCAGGCCGCTATATGATCTTTGGATTTCAATTCCAAAGGCGGGACCACAGTCTTGCACTCTTCAATCGCCATAGGGCAACGTGGATTGAAGTGACATCCTGAAGGAGGATTGATCGGTGAAGGCACATCTCCTTTGAGAATGATGCGCTCTTCGCGACGATTTGGATCCGGAACCGGAATGGCTGACATCAGGGCTTTGGTATAGGGATGCTGAGGATTTTTATAAAGCTCCTCTGCTTCCGCCATCTCCACGATTTTTCCCAGGTACATGACCGCGACTTTGGTTGAGACGTGCTCAACCACTTTCAGGTCATGGGCAATAAAGATGTAAGTTAAGCCAAGCTTTTGTTGCAGCTCCATCAGCAGATTGATGACCTGAGCCTGAATTGAAACGTCCAGAGCGGAAACAGGTTCATCGCAGACGATGAGCTCAGGATTGACGGCCAGAGCTCGGGCAATACCCACGCGCTGACGTTGTCCTCCTGAGAACTCATGAGGGTAGCGATTCAAATGTTCACGGCGCAATCCCACTAGGTCGATCAATTCCAACATGCGATCGCGACGGTCTTTCGGTGAATCGTAGAGATTGTGAATGATCAGGGGTTCTTCGAGAATAGCTCCGATGGTCATACGCGGATTTAAAGAGGCAAAGGGATCTTGGAAGATGATTTGCATTTTTTTGCGCATGTCACGCAACTCTTCACCTTTGATATGAGTGATGTCGCGATCGTTGTAAATGATTCTGCCAGAGGTGGTGTCATGCAGGCGAATCAAGCAACGACCCAAAGTGGATTTGCCGCATCCAGATTCTCCCACCAGGCCCAGGGTTTCGCCTTTGTTGATTTCAAAGGAAACACCCTGCACAGCTTTCACACTGGCGACTTCACGGCTGAAGAGACCGCCGTAAATAGGAAAGGTTTTCGTCAGATGTTCAACTTTCAAAAGAGGATTGCTCATGCTTTTTGAACCTCAACACTCAGAGGGTGGTAACAAGCAACCTTATGCAGGCCACGCAAATTTTCTAAAGAAGGATAAGAGGCTCGGCAGTCACTTTGTACATAAGGGCAGCGATCAGCGAAGCGGCAGCCTTTAGGCAAGTTGTACAGGCTGGGACCCATCCCTTTGATGGTTTGCAGGCGCTCCAG
>JBCECD010000104.1:0-6509 GCA_039206745.1 Bdellovibrio sp.
TTCATGAAAGCGTTGACTCCATCTGCAGCTTTGGCAGCAGTTGTTGGAGCTTCTCCACTTCCTCGCACTGAAGTTGTTAAAAAACTTTGGGCTTACATCAAGAAGAACGGTCTTCAAGATGCTAAAAACAAAAGAAACATCAATGCAGATGCAAAACTGAAAGAAGTTTTCGGCGGCAAAACGACTGTTTCTATGTTTGACATGACTAAGCTTGTTTCCAAACATTTGAAATAGTTTTCAGATTTGGAAAGCTGAATAAGCTTTAAAAGCCCGGGAAGACCCGGGCTTTTTTCATTTACGGTCTATTCAAGACTGAAGGCCTATGCTATAAGCCTCCTATGGGAATAAAACCGCTATCACTCGAAGAAATCAAAAAGATGACCAAAGCCTGTCGTGTTGCTGCCGACACTCTGACCTACCTCGACAAATATATTAAGGTGGGCATGAGTACTTTGGAAATTGACGAACTTGCCAATGATTTTATGCAAACTCAAGGAGCGAAGTCGGCTTGTCTGGGGTATCATGGTTACCCTAAATACACCTGCACTTCGATCAATCAAGTGGTGTGCCATGGTCTTCCTTCGGCCGAGGATGTCTTGAAAGATGGGGACATTGTGAATGTGGACGTGACGGCCTGGTTGGATGGCTTTTTTGGCGACACCTCTAAAATGTATATGATTGGGAATGTCTCTCCGGAGGCTCGGGATTTGGTTGAGACCGCCGATGCGGCTCGCAACCGTGGTATCGAGGCTATCACTCCGCGTGGCTATACCGGTGATATTGGTTTTGAGATTAACAAGCTGGTCACCCGGAAAGGCTACACCACGGTAAAAGAGATTGGTGGTCATGGGGTTGGGCGCGTTTTCCATACAGAGCCGTTCGTTCCGTCGTTTGGCAAAAAAGGTAAAGGGGAGCGCTTGGTGCCTTTTCACTGTATTACGGTTGAACCCATGGTGAATCAGGGAGTCGATGAAGTGGTCGAGTTTGACATTACTGGTTCCAGCGTCAAATATTATCATACAGCCGATGGCCTCCTGTCTGCTCAGTTTGAGCATACAGTTTTGGTTACGGACACAGGCTACGAAATTTTAACTCTTCCATAGAAATAGGATATAAAATGGCAATGACAACAACAGGTGGGAAATCCGCAATGAAAAAGAATGCAAAGGCGACGACAAAGGCAAAGACTCCGGTAGGAGACTTCAAGGTTTGTAAAGAGGCGATGGAAAATCCAGAAGTTTTTGCCAAGTTGGCAAAATGGGGGCGTGAGGAGATTCAGATTGCTGAGACTGAAATGCCTGGTTTGATGGCTCTTCGTAAAGAATATAAAAAGCAACAACCTCTTAAGGGTGCTCGCATTTCTGGTTGTCTGCACATGACCATTCAAACAGCTGTGCTGATTGAAACATTGGTTGAGTTGGGTGCGGAGATTCGTTGGTCTTCTTGCAATATCTTTTCGACTCAAGATCATGCGGCTGTGGCGATTGCAGCGGCGGGTATCCCTGTTTTTGCATGGAAGGGTCTGACTGAAGAGGAGTTCACTTGGTGTATTGAGCAGACTATTGTGGGCTGGGGGGCCAATGGTTTCAATATGATTTTGGATGATGGCGGTGATTTGACAAACATGATGCATGAGCCGCGTTTTGCAAAAGAGATGAAAAAAATCATCGGTATTTCTGAGGAGACCACCACTGGCGTGCACAACTTGGAAGTTTTGGTTAAGAACGGCAAGTTGAAAGTTCCAGCGATCAACATCAATGACTCTGTGACCAAGTCTAAATTTGACAATCTCTATGGTTGCCGTGAGTCTTTGGCTGACGGTATTAAACGGGCCACTGACGTGATGGTTGCCGGTAAAGTTGTAGCAGTGGCTGGTTATGGTGACGTAGGTAAGGGCTCTGCGCACTCCATGAGAGGCCTGGGTGCTCGTGTCTTGGTAACTGAAATCGATCCTATCTGCGCTTTGCAGGCGGCGATGGAAGGTTTCGAAGTGACAACAATGGACGAAGCTGCTGCTATGGCCGACATTTTTGTCACGGCAACAGGTTGCTGCGATATCATCACTGATAAGCATTTCCAAAAAATGAAGAACAATGCGATTGTCTGCAACATTGGACACTTCGATATTGAGATCGACATGGCTTGGTTGAATAAAAATTCAAAAATCCGTGAAGTGAAACCGCAAGTGGACATCCACACAATGAAGAACGGCAAACAAATTATCGTCTTGGCGAAGGGCCGTCTGGTGAATCTGGGATGTGCTACGGGCCATCCAAGCTTCGTGATGAGCAACTCTTTCACCAATCAAGTGTTGGCACAAATGGAGTTGTACAACAACCGCGATAAATACCAGGACATTGCAGTTTATCGTTTGCCTAAGCACCTGGATGAAAAAGTAGCAGCTTTGCATCTTGAAAAACTGGGCGTGAAGTTGACGAAGTTATCTTCCAAGCAAGCTAAATACTTACACATGAGTCCGCAAGGACCGTTCAAGCCTGAACACTATCGCTACTAATTATTAGATGAGGCCTCGTAGATAATACTGCGGGGCCTTGTTATATTGTCATAGGATATTTTTATAATAGAATTCCGGTTTATTTTTCTTTGAGTTCGAAACGAACTTTGCCAGCCAACTGACCCTTAATCATGATCTCTAAATAGTGAATGCCGGGATAATAAGTCCGAGTCGTCACTAATTTAAACGAGTGCTTTTTCTGCACTAAAAGAATCTCACCGGCTTTCAGTTTTTTGGTCGTCAACTTAAAGACCTTTGCGGCATTTGAGCCGTTGGCTTTTTTATAGTGAACCAAATAATCAATCATGACTTGAGTCGGGGAGCTTGAGGAGATCTCAAATGAGAAATCCAGATTTTCTCCGATCACAATTTGTTTCTGAGAAATTTTGAGTTTGCCAATGCGAGCTCTGTGATTTGTCTTATAGCCAAAGATCTTCAAAGCTTGAGGGTGTCCCTTTTTGAGTAAAGTCCGCAAAGAATGTCGGGCGATCCAGCGGATTTTGGCTTGATGTTCTGTTGGTGCCTCTTGCAGCCAACGCTGAATGATTTTAAGTGTCAGCGAGGGATGATCTTTTGAAATATCATTGAGGTGATTGGCCACGGATTTGCGGACAAACAGCTCTTCGTCGTACTTGAGATCTTCGAGTAATGGAAGAGTTGGAGCGGGGTCTTTGATAAAGCTTTTAAGTTGCTGCCCCCAGGGCAGGCGAGGCCGAGTGCCTTCGGAAACCAGTCGGCGCACGGATACTTCAGAATCTTGAGTCCAGCGATGAAGAACCTTGAGAGTGTATTTTTCGTCTTCAATTAAAAAAGGCCGAATTGCAAATTCAGCGGTGAATTTCTGAGTGAGCTCATGCAGAGCTTGCAAAGACTCGTCAAAATCTTTTTTATCTAAACCATATCGTTGTACAAACTCTGTTACGGGCCACAGATCAAATCCTGTGAGGGGCTGGATGCCAGCTTGGGGACGAGACACAGCTTTAAGTAAGATTCGCAAAGCTTTGCGGTAATCTGTCGGCAGATGTGCATGCAGGAAATCACAGATCAAGCCAATGCGTGCTTTCAGCTCCAGAGATTTCAACTGCGGCAGGAGCTTTTCAAAGCCTGCGACATCAAAGTCGGAATAATGCTTAAGAATATGCAGACCAAATCGTCGTACGAGGTCTGCATTGATCCAATTTTTAAAAGCGCTCTCTGTCGCGGCCTGTTTTTTCTGTGGCATGACTAGATGGTGATTTTGTCGCAGTAAGCGCGCAGTTCTTGGATGCTTTCACGGATGTCTTCCAAGGCACGGTGTTTGTTGGCCTTTTGATAGACGAACTTGAACTTGTTGTTCAGGATCACTTTCCAAGAAGAGACATCGAGCATGCGATAGTGCAGTCGGGCCGCGAGGTCCGGCATGTATTTGTTGATAAAAAGTCGATCCTGCACGATAGAGTTGCCAGCCAGAACGGGTCGATCTTTTGGATCCGGGAAGTGCTTTTTGACCAGATCTACCAGCATGGCTTCGACTTGATCAGGATTCATACCGTTGGGAACTTTGGCGGTAAGGCCGGATTTCTTATGGTGTTCGGTATTCCAGGCATCCATGGCATCGAGATATTTTTGTGGTTGTTTGACCACCGTTTCGAAGGTGTCGAGTTCTTTAAAGTTAAGGTCGGTGACGATGGCGGCCACTTCGATGATGACTTCTTTCTCGATATCGAGGCCTGTCATCTCCATATCGATCCAAAAAAGTTTCGTCATGAAAAATCCTGTTCTAGGGTTGCGGGCAACCCGGCTGTTTCATTCTGAAGATGTAATCAAAAAGAGAGGGTAAGGAAAGCTTTATTCGTTCTGTTGCCCCATGCCGGAGCGCAGGGCCTCTTCCACGGTTTGAATCAAAGCCCGCTCGTTCCAGGGCTTGTCGACAAAGGCATAGACACCCAGGCGTTGCGCCTCTTGAACCATGTCTTTTTGGCCGTAGCCAGTGTGAATGATAAATGGAATATCAATATGATTTTCTCGCATCCATTTCAAAACATCGAGTCCCGATTTTTTCGGCATTTTCTCATCAGAAAGGATGGCATCGAACTTTTGGATTTTAAGAAGCTCAATAGCATCCATCCCATTGGCGGCTTGAGAGATCTGGGAGGTGGATTCCTCGAGGAGGGCGATCAGAACCTCTCTTAGCTCAGACTCGTCATCGATAATGAGTAAATGCCCTTTACTGCCCGTGCTTTTGGGAGGAGTTGCGGATGAATAGGGAGACGTCATTGTCGTATACATATAGGACTATTATGACAAAGAATGGAAAAGGCGTCACTGAAAGACACCCTCCTGGACGGTCAAATTATTTTTTATGTATAAACAATAGTGTGTATATTTTTGTTAAGAAGATTTATTTGCTCTTGGTTGCGCTAATAATTTTGTATTCTCCAGCCTTTGCAACGGCTTCCTGAATCTGGTCTTGGGAGATATTAGCGCCATTTTTCGAAGAAACTACGATTTTTCCGACGGAAACCTCGCAACTGGCTAGACCTTCCATTTTGCAGACTTGAGCTTTGATTGCTTTTGCGCAAGATCCGCAGTGCATACCTTCCACGGCATAGGTCACTGTCTCAGCCTGGGCAAATGCGGAAATGAAAAGGGTGGAGAGAAGAATAACAACTGACTTCATAAGAAGCTCCTTTATCGAATAAGAACTCCGACATTATACCCTAAATCAGTTAATTCCAAAGGGAACATTTGCTCAAAAAGAGGGCATTAAGCGCCACATAATAGTTATTTTATAAAATAATCTTGAATAACCCACATTACATCGCTATAAATGTCTCTCCAATCGATGTGGGGTGGTAGTTAAGTTGGTTATAACGTCCGCCTGTCACGCGGAAGGCCGCGGGTTCGAGTCCCGTCCACCCCGCCAACTGTTTTGCACTTCGGCTTCATTGAAGTCGTTACTAAAGTTGGTGATCCTCACACGAGTTGGAAAGAAAGCGCCGAGATTGATTCTCGGTTTTTTTATTTCTGAAATATAAACTAAAAAAAGTTTATTTAAGGGCGACTTACTTTGCCAAATGTTTTCGGTCAGGTTCTGGATCAACTTCGAATCTAACTGCGGGGATAGTTTTTCTTCCGTCTAAATGGGCACGGCAAATTCGGTGAACTCCATCAAGAACAACGCCATCTTTACTTAAAATGATCGGATGTTCGAAGGTTACAGTCTCGATTTTTCGGAAATGTTCCAGGATGTTATTGATTGTTGGCGTTTGGTAAGAGCCAAACCAAACGTCTTTATCGAAACCATTGAACGATGTGACTTCGTATTCGAAGATGGGCAGATCTTTTGATAATTCCCAAAGTCTCTTTATTTGCCATAAACGAACTTCGCCATCTTGTTCGAAGCCTGCGAAGGCGCCACTTAAATTGACAGATTTGGTCTGTGTCATCAATTCCTCAGAGCTTATTTTTTCAGTCTCTTCATTAATTCGTCAAATGCTTCTGGTGCCCCCTCGGCAGCACACCAAGATTTTACTTTAGCTTGATTGAAGGGGAGTCTTTGTGCGACGAGGACTGCCTGATCTAGGCATTCGCGGGCTTTGAAGTGAATGTATGAAGCCAGGCGGTCTCGAATGCAGTCTGTTGGAGAGTATATGTACAACGTTTGGCCTTCGATTTTTACTTTGTCAGGTTTGATATTTACATCATCACCGATACCAGCAGGTCCGTACATGAACTCAATAAACTTATCACATTGTGGGTGAATATAATGGCGCCCGCTGGATCTTTTGAATCCAATTGATTCCATGATAGGTGTGATCTTACCTTCAATATAAGTTTTCAACACTAGATCCAAATCTCCGGACTTGTAGATGCCATCAGAATATATGGCGGCGACGGCACCACCGACAAGGATCGTCTTAATACCATTTGCAGCGAGATGCCATGCAACGTATTTCCAGACTTCTTCCTCTGTGCAAGCACTCCATTTGGGTTCAATCATTTAACTGGTTTT
>JBCECD010000104.1:6519-7257 GCA_039206745.1 Bdellovibrio sp.
GTCTGCGTCTGGTTTGAAAAATAGATTGGCGCTCTGCCAGGGGAATGGAGTCGTAGGTAAGCTCGATAAGTTCCCTGACCGGTTTCGTGAGTGGCGACTTGGGGTTGAATGAGTAAATTCGCGTACGCCCAGCTTCTTTCGAAATTAACACCCCGGCCAACTCAAAACGGTTGAGCTGCTGGATGATGGGGTTCAGTGCTACATCGAAATCCTGGGCAATCCCAGAGGCATGCGATTCCCCATAGTGATAAATATGAAGCAGGACCTTTTCGGCAGTTCTATTTCCAAAAATTTTCTCAAGCATTCCTGAATTTTACTACCAAAAAGTGGTCTATATCAACCATATTTTGGTAGATATAATTATTTGGTGAAATTTTATGAGTTGGCCATTTAATAAATAGTACCAATGGTAGGGAGGGGAGTTCGGGTTCGAGTCCCGTCCACCCCGCCAACTGTTTTGCACTTCGGCTCCACCGAAGTAATTAATAAAGTTGGTGAATCCTCACAAGTTTGGAAGAAATGACCGAGAATGATTCTCGGTTTTTTTATGCCTGAAATCTAGTATTCCAGGTTCTATGGTTAACTCATTGGATGTGGCCGAACTTGAATCTCTGCGAATGAATTAAAGTCTTTGTTAGAAAAATCTTGTAGTCTACGAAAGTTGATATTTTCTACTCGAGTTTTTCCAAAGAATAAATCCTGCACTCCATTTGAACTGGCCAACACACAATGTAGGGG
>JBCECD010000105.1:0-7245 GCA_039206745.1 Bdellovibrio sp.
GGACCACTTTGTTCAAACCCTTTGCAACGCGAGCTCCTTGGAATATCGCCATGATCAAAACCGAAATCACCGACAATGCCGTCACCAGAATCATCAAGGTCTTATTCACCTTTTGCTCACCGGCTTGCAATGTTCGATCTTTGCGAACTTGCTCGAGATGGGCATTCAGGCTTTCATCAACAACTTTACGAACTGTCGTATTCAGTTTTTGCCCAGGGCCCCCCAGCAAAGCCTTGGCCTCTTGAATGTGCTCGCCATCGTCATAATCCAAGAGAGAGTAAATTTTATTGTAAGTTTCAAAAAAGTCCTTCTTCTGCTCCATAACAGGTTGATAGTGCGTTCTTTCCGCCTCCAACGTGAGCAAGGCTTCGTATTGCGCCTGCGACTCCTCAAACCATTTCAAATTCTCGCGGCCTCTTTGCACCATCGTCTTACGTAATTCTTTATTATCACTGTTGGCAATGGCACCCCATGTATTGGAAGTCATTTGCGCTCGAAATAACGCCATCTTACTCAGGACTTCCACACGCGGCAGACTGCTGTCATAAGCCGTTGTCAGCCAGGTGTTCATATTACTTTGGATGTAAAATGCAAAGCCGGTGGCAACAAAGAGACTGGCCAAAGGAAAAGTCACTACAAACAAAATTTTATCTCTGATTCCACCGAAAATCTTCATTGATTGCGCCATACACACTCCAGATGTGAGTCTTATCGGATGTCCTTCAAGAAAACTTGTTGGAACTTGACTCATATTCAAAAAAAATCCAACCCCGAGTCACAACAGTGGAAAAAGTTTGAAGAGACAAAGGACCAGTTAGAGACTTTATTCCAAATATGAAAACCTTAATGATTGTGCGTTGCATTTGTATTGATTGAATGGGGGCTGTGACTTAGTTTTGCGGCGTCCATAAACAAAAGGGAGAATTTGAATGAAAAAAATGATTTTGGCAATGATGCTAATCGGCTCTTCAGCAATGGCAAACACAACACTTTTCAAGTGTGTTGTTCCTGAAAGCAAATCAGTAAGCTTGAATATCGAGTTGGCTGACGATCAATCTGTAGATTTCGTGATCGTGAATTTGAAAGAAGGTAACGGACAATCTGTTTTCTTCTCTCAATTGGATAAAGGTTCTGTTTCTGAACAGTTGAAACAAGGCTCTTTGAGCTTCTTGGCTTTGACTGAGCAATCTGCACAAGTTGACGGTGTTATCGTGAACACAGGTCTTTTGAGCTTGGAAGTTGCTGGCAACGCAGCTGAAGGTTTGCTCTTGGCTAAAGGAAATATCTATCCTTTGTCTTGCACTAAGTAATTATTTAAAACATTGAATAAAAAAGCCCGCAGGGATTTCTCTGCGGGCTTTTTTATAGATAAAACTCACTACTTATAAAGAGCCACTGATGGCATTAACAACCCTACATCTTCCTGCACCAAACTTCCTTTTTCATCAAAGAAGCTGGCCACTGGCAAGCTCGTAACATCGCGCACACGCGATCTTAATTTCCCATCAACATAAAGTTCAATATCACCAGACACCATCTCCTTCAGCACAACAGTTTGTAACAGACTCTGATTTTCATCACGAACCTCAATCGTTGAATACTTGAGCGGTGTCCCCGACTGAAACTCGTGCTTCACATGGTAGCTTCGCTGCCCCTCTGTAAAATCATAAGTCCCTTGAGAAACCTTACCCTCCCAAAAATCCATCGTATTAAAGATCACCGCATCGATCAGCATGGTGATGGCAAAAACGGCAAAGGTCAGAATATACAGTACGATACGCAGAATGATATTTTTTGAATTCACCCAACGCGCGTACTCACGAGTCAGCTTAAAGCCACCCGAAGCACACCCCGTGGTCATGGAAATAGTAAGACATGATAAGAAGGCCCCAACATAAAAACCCAGCTTCATTCCTTTGCTGTTCATATAAACTCCTTTTTTGCTTTCGTTTATATGCTCTCGAAAGGTGCGAAGAAGATCCAGCATTAACTACACAAGGTCTAGTTGATTGTGCGGCCACAAATAAAAAAGGGAGCTGAAACAGCTCCCTTTTCTTTCCAGATCCAAACGATCGATAAATCGATTTTAACGCTTAGAGTATTGGAATCTACGGCGCGCACCCGCTTTACCGTATTTTTTACGCTCAACCATACGAGGATCACGAGTTACAAATCCTGCCTTCTTCAACACACCTTTAAATTCAGGGTTGAAAGCGATCAATGCACGAGTGATACCCAAACGGATCGCACCAGCTTGTCCAGACTCACCACCACCGGAAACAGTGATTTTAGCGTCGAACTTGTCAGATTGATTCAAAAGATCCAAAGCTTGAACGATGACCATGCGAGATTGCATACGAGTCAAATAGTCTTCAGATTTTTTACCGTTGATAGTGATGTTGCCTTTACCAGGCTTCAAGAAAACGCGCGCAGAGCTCGTTTTTCTTCTTCCAGTTGCATAATAGAATTTATCTGCTGCTGCCATTGTCTATCTCCAATTACTTCTTCTTAGAAGGGATAGTGTAAAGTGCTGGTTTTTGAGCAGCATGAGGATGCTCAGCGCCAGTGTACGCCTTCATTTTCATGATAACATGACGAGAAAGCTTGTTTGTAGGAAGCATTCCGCGCACAGCCTCGTGAATGATGAAAGTAGAATCTTTCTCTTTCGCTTGAGCTGCCGTCATCTCTTTCAAAGAACCGAAAAAGCGAGTGTGACTGTAGTACTTTTTGTCATCCCACTTTGTTCCAGAAAGTTCCATTTTATCCGTGTTGATCACAACGACAAAATCGCCAGTGTCCACGTTCGGAGTGTAAATGGGTTTGTTTTTTCCACGAAGGATATTTGCAACAGTTGTCGCAATACGACCGACTTTTTGGTCAGCGGCATCAACGATCCACCATTTTCTTTCAACTTCATCTGCTTTAGCATTGAAAGTTTTCATTAAGGTCTCCAGTTCATTTTGAGCATTTGGTTTTACCGTCCAAACACTCGGCAAAATTTAGTTTGAGTTTACAACGGGCTCTTACACTATTTTGCGGGAAGAGATGTTTTAAAGTTCTATACACCGGTTGTCAAGATCCTGAGGATAATAAACTCTCATTAAATAGAGTCCCTGAGCCGGAGCAGGAGGTCCGGCCTGCCGGCGGTCTTGAGCCGCGAGAATTTCTTTCATTTTTAAAGGACTGAGGTCCTTTCGCTCCAACATCAGGGCCGTTCCCACAATATTGCGGACCATTTGCTTTAAAAAGCCGCTCCCAGTAATTGTAAACTGCATCAGCTCCGGTTTACGCCACTCCCAGTGCGCCCTATGGACCTCACGAACGGTGTCCTTAACCGGTGTTCCGACCGACTGAAAGCTCTTAAAGTCATGATTTCCCATGATAATTTTAGAACTCTCTTGCAGGTGTTCAAGGCGAATTGGCTTCCGCGCCCACTCCGCATACCGGCTGAGATGAGCGCTCGGACGCGGACGATTGAGAATTAAATAGCGATATGTTTTATGCGTAGCCGATAAAGTCGCGTGGAAATCCTCAGGAGCCAGCCAGGCCTTCTTCACAACAATAGATGGGGGTAACTGAGAGTTTAAGGCCCAGCAGAGGTCCCACCTCTTGGCCGGATCAATCTTGCGATGCGTAGAAAAGTGGCAAACCTGGTTGAGGGCATGGACTCCAGCGTCGGTCCGACCGCTGGCAAAGAGGACAATTTTTTCATTGAACACTTTAGCCAAGGCCTTTTCCAAAACCTGGGCTACTGAGATCTGATCCTCTTGCTTCTGCTTTTGCCAACCACAGAATCCCGTTCCGTCATAAGCCACTGTGAAACGCACTTTATTTGTTTGCATGAGTTCGAGATCCTTTATCAACGTCCCATCCAATAAAGCACTTGGATCGGTTAGGCAAGTGCCATACGGATTCTGTTATATTTTCAACTCCCTCAGCTGTCCTTGACCCCTCCTTGAGATCCACGTACATCGAGTCCTTCTTATACAGGAGATTTTATGAAAATCGTGATGTCTGCATTGTTGATGATGACAAGCCCTGCTCTGGCACAAAGCTCTTCTTCAGATCTTGAAATCGTTTACCTCAGCTGGTGCGAGAAAAACTCTGTCATGGCCGCTCAAGAAAATGGCGCTGTTTATGAAAAAGCCAACTGTTCCGAACAGGGTTTGGTCTGCAAAACACAACAATCTCGCAAAGGGATGCGCGCTCTGCTCTCAGCTGTTTGCACTGAAAAATAAGATGTCCTAGTAGTCCACGACAATCCCGGCACCGATGATACTGGAAGAAAAATCCAAGTCTTCGGTGAAGGTCTTCAGATAACGGTAATCAACAGACACCCACAGATTACGAATGCCGTATTCATTATTTAAAGTAAAACCCGTCTCTCGATCTATCGCGGAGATATTGAAGAGCATTCCCCCTGCCCCATACACACCCGGAGTTCCCACCATAGAAGGGGTCGCCCCGTCATCTCGTATCTCGGCCACAGGAACATAAGTCGCACCTCCGGCAACATAGGGAGCCACCCATTGCCGATGCATCCACTCCAGACGATAAATCAGCCCGACACTCAAAGGGATCGCCAAAAAAGTGTACTCTTCTTTGGCCTCCTTGCCGTTCCAAGCGGCATCGTCCGTCACGAAGTGGCCATTGCCTGTTGCATACATCACACCCAGACCCGCTTGAACCCCCAGTTTTCCGTAGGCTCCACTGAAAGGCTGCCACTCGTAATCAAACATAAAGATAGGCTGCTGAGGGCCTTCATACATGGTTTCATAATTGGTGCTGCCATCAGCTGAAATGATTTTAGGGGAATCCATCATCGCGACACGAAAGGCTCCCGACTGTCCTGAAGACTCCGCTTGTTTGGTACGATAGATATAACTTCCATCTTTAGTGATCGCCATCAACCCCTTGGCGGCTTGAGGATGCTCTATATACTCAACGCCACCCTTTGAAGACTGGCGCACAACTTCTCCACGGCGTGGAGATTCCCGTCGTGGTGCGGTCTGAGGCACTGGCGGTTCCGCCGTCGGCACTGGTGCTGGAGGTTCTTCGGGTTCCGCCAACTCCAGGGACTCTTCTGAACTTGAGTTCTTCAGCTGCTCATTTAAATCAACAGTCTCTTTTTGTTCCGGATTGGCATTTTGAATTTCATTTTCTATGGAAAAGAGATCGTCTTCCGCGGCACTGTCCGAGTTATGATTTTCAAACTCATTTTCCTCTTGTACAAAAGGCGGCTCCTGTGGAGCTGATTCCGGAACACTCTGCGCCTGAGCTGGGTGCAGAAGCAAACTCAGACATAAAGTCATCAGAAGAGTCTGTCCTCTTTTCACATCTCACCTCTCAGCTTCCCAAAGAAAAACCGGCGCCATAACTCTCTAGCCGTCACCAGGAATGCGACGAGGAAGCCCAGCGCTGCCCAAAAGCCGAAGGCCACACTCATCTTAGCAAAGACCAATAAAGGCCACAGCCCCAAACGCACCAAACCTTTTGCCAATTCACTTTGTGCAATCAAGTTTGCGTAGTACGGACTGTGCTCATAGTAAAACTTCACAAAACTTTTTCCCCATGAGCTTGTCAGTAAAAACTGGTTGCGGAAGTCACGGAAGCTCTGAACTTCGGGTGCCATGTCACTGCCAAAAGCCGCCGTGGCAATAAAACAACTTTTATCATCGAGAAGACCGATGACTTTTGTCGGCACTGTGCAGAGCTCAGCACTTGTCACAGGAGAAGTTCCACCCGCAGAATCTGTTGTTCCTGGCAATGGGGTGAAATATGAAATAACTCCTGTAAGATCCTGATTGGCCATCGCCATACAGTACTTCACTCCGTTCGTCAGCCCTGTGATTCGATTGTCTGCAAGTGGTGGAGTCGAAGCCGTATTCGTGCTGATCACATAAGATGCTGAACTATTTGACAGACGGGCCAGAGCATCGCTTTCACTCTCTCCATCATTTACGGCTTCATAGAAAAAGACGACACCACTATAATCCACGCTGCTGGCTGTAGATGCGGGATAGCTCGTATCCGACACATAGAGATTATCAGCATAAATTTTTTCATCACCGCGATAAGCTTCAAAGTGACAGAATCCGCTACCAGTAATGGCCGTAGCATCTTCCACCACACCATCGTTATCTGTATCCCGTGGCATACAATCGGCATAGGCCCAATCACTTCCATCAGTTGCAACTCGAGCTATAATTTTAAATGTCATGGACTCCGCAGTTGTTGTTCCCGAGGCCGTAAACCCTACCGTGAGAGTTCCTTGGAAGCTCCCATTACCAGTGCAGCTAGTGTACCCCCCCTCGGCACAAAGCTCCGACCACGTCACCTGTGCAGTCAGTATATTCCCAGAATAGGTAAAGGTCGCCCCCACCGTATTGTCATCAAGCTTCATGTAAGCATTAGAGGCAAGCTGTCCCGAAGAATCTGACTGCAAAGTAATGACCAGCTTCAAGTTAGGATAAGCATTTTGATAATTACACGTCCATAACTTCGAGCTGTTGTTCTCAGCACCCGTACAACTATTGCATGTCGTGGTGTTACTGGCTCCATCACTTGTGCATCCCGTGGTGAAACCGGCATAAATAATAGGCTTTGTGACTTCGCTTGAGTCCGTCGCGGAGGCTCCTGCAATAGAAAGCGCAGTCAAAGCTGCCTGAGCTGTGGACGTCCACAACCACATACTTGTGACTAGGAAGAGAGCCTTTTTTATATAGCTAAAAGTCTGAAACCGGAAAAAAGGAGCCATATATTTATCGAAACACGCCGGCACCTTCATGTCAAAAAAACCCCATCAGCACGACTTTTGTCGGCTTATCCCGAGATTTATGGAAAAACTAATAAGACAAAAAAGTAAAAAGGCTCTTGAAGAAGGAACTTCCCCTCTGCGAGGGACCTCCGGCGCGCATGAATGCGCACGACCGCCAAAGGCAATCAAGACAATATCTCTAAACTCTACAGTCCCAATGCCTCAAATCCAAATATCCGACGAACAGTTCCCAACCTCGGACGCCATCACCACTCATTGTTATGTTAGTTCAAATAAAAGCAGGTCTTAATTTTGCTGAAGTGAGGCTTGCCCTCACAAGAAGTACTCTCAGGAGCCTCTCCTCCCCTTGAAAGGAAAGGAGGGCCAAATGAATCAGCAGTATGATTTATTTCGGCAATTCCTGAAGTTACTGAAGGAACTTTTACTTATAATTTTAGCCCTGCTAAAAATTATAAGAGAGATCTTTT
>JBCECD010000106.1:0-7235 GCA_039206745.1 Bdellovibrio sp.
GGGTACTCTTCGTTAGAATCTCCAAAGACGCAAAGGAGGTTGTTATAGGGGACTTGATCCATAAAGCTCTGCGCCCATTGGCGTGCCTCATGATCAGTTTTCTCTGTCGTCCCAATACCAAAGATATGGGCCGCTTCGTGCAATAACTTCAGTTTAACTTCATCTACAAACGGTGTGATATTGTAAGGACCCAAATAGTTCACTGGGATGGATGCGTGTGACTTGAAGAGGAGGCTCATAACTTTGATGTGCTCTTGCCCTTTTGTAGCATCGTAGTCCAGCATCAACTCGCGCTCGTAGCGTGAAGCAGATTTATTAGGCTCCAGCTTTAAGTTCTGCAAAAGAGCAATCAACTTCTCCGCATCAAATTTAGCAGGAACTGCGCTTGGGTTGATAAAACGAATCTCCTGAACAAGCTCTTTAACAGCTCTATTCAAAATGACCATAGAGCTCTCATCACCAAAGCTTCCACCTCCCGAGCTGGAACCCTCCGCCATTGTGGGGGTGCTGGCAGATCCGACAGTTTTGGGGGTGGACGATCTCGAAGTGTCGATAAGTGCCCCAGAGTGTCTTCCCCCTGAACAAGCAGTCACAAAAAGTGTCACCATCAAAAGCAAGCCTGCCTTTTGAATCCAGGAGAGGGGCTGTATACATGGTTTCATAGTGAATTCCTTATATTTATTTGAAACAGCAAGAACCGTGCTACCGAACAACAAACAATAAACTGATTGCTATCAGCAACCCGTCTAAGACTTGCTCCAATAGTCCACTAGAAAGTGAGCTTGTCGTTTCACTCGCTCCGGGCTATCGCAGGCTGCTGCTTTTAGCTGAGTGCTACGCTTTAACAGAAGCAGGTGAAAAACCACCTGCTAAAAACTACTTCTTACAAGTGACGGTTTTAATTCCATAAGATCCTAGCGTCTCACTCCCAACGGCTGCCAAAGCGCCCTGAGAGTCAAAGGCAGCAATAGGATTATTGTTACGATCTTGTATATCGCCCACTTCCCCAGACGAGAAACCCATAGCCTTACAAAAACATGATCCATAATACCAGTGTTGTCCGGTTACAGCAGTAGTAAGGATGAGAGCTTGCTTACCTGCGACCAACAATCTGGGATTTTCATATACAACAGAGTTTCCAAATGTCATGGCACTGTCGTAGATAATAGAGCCTTCTTGATTGGAGCAAATATCCGCTCCAAAAGCATTTGCTGATCCCGCCACCAGAGCCAACATTAAAATCATTTTCTTCATGTGTTTTCCTTTGTTCATTGCATTTGGTTTTTTCATTTTAAATTCCTTTCTAAGGGGTTGTTGTTGGAAAGGAATATACAGACTTTAGACGCGATGCAATAGATATATTTTATTAAATCTAAATAGATTTCTTAATTTTTTCATAAAACTTTGATGTAATATACTGAAATGACTGATAAAAATATATTTGATTTTACTGATTATAAAGCTTATTTAAGGTTCTTTTTCGAGCGTCCAAGCAGCCCTTATGGAGCTCGCTCTCAGTTCGCCAAAGCGATTGAAGGCCAAAGCTCCTTTGTCTCTCAGCTGCTTACAGGCAAGGCAGAGCTCAGTTTAGATCAAGCCTTCCGTGCCAGCCAATTTCTGGGACACTCCCTGGAGGAAGCTGATTATTTCAATCTCCTGGTGCAACGACATCGCTCTACCGACAGCAACTTCATCAAATATCTGAATGATAAAATCGACAGAATCCGCAAGGAGCGCACCCAACTTAAAAACCGCCTCACCACCAATCGAGAAATTTCTCTGGATGCGCAAGCGCAATATTACAGTTCTTGGATCTATACAGCCATTCATATGATGGCTTCACTCAAGCCTTCTCGATCCGTTAAAGAAATTGCCGAAGCCTTACGTCTGGATCTCGAAAGCGTACAGGAGGCTCTGCATTTTTTAGAAAAAGAAGAATTGATTTCTCAAGAAGCTGGGCATGTAGCCATGGGCCCCACCCACATTCATTTACCCGCAGACTCCGTGCTCATAAAGAGCCACCACTCCAACTGGAGAGTCAAGGCCATGCAAACCCTCGATCATCCCAGTCCGAAAAATCTCCACTACTCCGTGGTGTACTCCCTCTCGCGAAAAGATGCTGAAATTATAAAAAGAAAGATCGTGGATCTCATTCAGGAAAATCTTAAAACAGTTGCGCCCTCGGCAGAGGAGGTCCTGTTTGCCAACACTATTGATTTCTTCGAAATCGGCAAAGATCTCTCGTAAAAAGAACATACCCTGCTGAAGAACTTTCCCCACTTCAGATCTGTCTTTAAAGACGTTATTTAAAATTACGATATAGAGTTCTTTTTAATAACTAATAACTCCCTCTTTCTCCTGAACTGCGAGTATAAGCCTGCTCATGCAGGAGGATCATTCCAATGAGTCATGACTTCGCAAAAAGACTCGCGCAATTAAGAAAAGAACGGCAGTGGACGCAAAAGCAGGTTGCGGAGGCCCTGGGCATTCCGCATTCGACATACAAAGAATGGGAGTATGGCCGCAAGATCCAGGGAGAAGGCATCTATGTGCGCATGGCCGACCTATTTGGCATCAGCCTGCGCTCCCTTCTTATCGGAGCTCAGACCCAGCCCCCTCAGCGAGATTTCGCTGAGCGCCTCCAACAGGTCATTCGAGAGATTGAATCTATAAAAAAGGATTTCATATCAGCTTTATAAGATGATCTGTCGTCTTTCTCTGCATAACTGGCGCTGCGCATGTTAGGAATCACAAAAATTTGAAAGGAACTTTTATGAAAACAATATCTCTTTTTTTAATTCTGTTAGTGGCTCACTCATACAGCTCTGCCAACTCAGTTCGTTACACCTGCCGGTCCCAGGATCACTCCGTAACCTTCTCTGAATATGAATTCGTGTCTGTCACCCAAGATCCCCAGACGCAGTTCATCTCCCTGCAAAATCTTCTCAGCAAAAAGATCGCCAAAAAAGAATGGCACTTTTTAAGTAAAAAATATGCAGACAGTGTGGTCGGCTCCTTGCTCATTGATAAAACCAGTGCTAAACGCACTCTCGCCCAAGAAGGTGGGGAGCCTTGCTCAGGAGGATATACCGGTGGCTTTGAAACAACGGAATATTCTCTGCAAGGAGTTTTAACCCTCCAAGGCCAGAGTAAAGCGATAAGCTTTCAGTGTACGGAGATGTTGAGCTTCAGCGGTCGCTGCCACGACTGACTTTATTAAGAATTTTTTTCACTCTTAAGAAGGATTGAGACAATGACAATAGTATCTTTATTAAAAAGCTTCTCCGCCAGCATTCTTTTGCTGGCGACGGCTCCCACCTGGAGCCAGGCTCCGATAACATCTGACCTCTATGAGAAAATCATCCAAGACCTACAACGGTCTGAGTTAACGCCGAAAGAGATTGCCAATTTAGGCCCGGGCGTCACCGGAGGCGGTGACAGCTGCGAGCAAAAAATCGCTTACAGCTACACTTTCTTTCTCCAAATGATTGAAAGGGAGAAAATTGCCGCCAGTGTCTTTAAAATCGATAAGAATACTCTGCTCGAAATTTTGAAAAACACACGCTTTGCTTTTTCTCAGCATTTGGAAAAAGGTCGCCCTGTGGAAGCTCTGAACATTCCTCCTCTGAACACGATTGTTTTGAATCGATCCATCTGTCATAACAGCTTTGAACCTCTCACCTATTATGCTCCCCTCTTCATGCACGAAGCTCTGCGCATCGTCGGCCTGCAGGATGCCGATGCCAACTATGAGATTTCAAAAAAATATATCAGTGTCTTTCACTATGAAGCCAACGAGAAGCTCAACAACAAGCGCTCATTTCGTATCATTTCCGGGACCGCGATCGGCAGCGTGGCAATGGCGTGGGGGCTTAAAGATGAGCCTCTGAACTTTGAAGCCTTTGACGCTCTATCCGAGGAAGAACAATGGAAATTCTTCGCCAATAACAGTTCGAGAACGGAGAACTATCTCGTCGATCTCAAACGCTTGCGCATCATCACCACTCTGCGTAGCGGAGATGGCAGAGACATCCCTCTTACTGAGTTCAGTGACATCCGAAGTGGTAATCATCAAAGATTTGAACTCTTTTATCAACCTCGACAAAGAATTGCCTTCACTCACACCTCTTTCAAATGGCACTCAGAAATCGAAAGTATTTATGCTCTCGATGAAAAGATGCAGGTGATCGGTCAATATCATATGAGTGACAACTCACTGAATCTGGCTATTGAAAAAGTCCTTACAGCCAAACAACTGAAAGTCTGGAGGAGCCATGCCACATCCTTCCGATTTGAATTGATCGACACACAAAAGTTCTCAGGTTGGAAAATTGAAGCGTGGGCCGAACAGCCAAAGTCACTCGACCCATCCTATCTATTTCAATCACGCATGCAGATTAAATTTGTAGAGGGAAATTTTAAAATATCTTTCGATCCGTTTAAAATGCAACAACAGCAGTACTAAAAACATTTCCTCAACTCAAGGGGTCGGGACTCGCTCCGTACCCCTTGGGAAATATTTCAGTTTCAAGGATCTCTACTTGCGCTCCTGCAGCAGGTCTTGTTGTAAGTTCAGACGCTTATTTCTAATCAAACGTTCTCGCAATTGCTCGACCGCTCGTTGAGTGGACATATCCGGCTGATGAGACTTTTGAAGCCATTGCTGTTGTTGCAGCATAAGAGGGGACCCACCCTGGCCTCCTGAGCCTCCTGTCGTACGAGGGCGAGGACCGGAGCCATAGAAGTTATAAGTACTTTTTCCACTGAGCAAAGGCTCAGCCATGAACTGACAAAAGGTGACTTCCTTATTGTTCAGATTTTTAAGCGTCAGATTTTCCGAAAGCAACTGCTGGAGAACCTCAGTTTCCTGCTCTTCAGATTGAGGTGCCATATTCCTGCTAATCATACCCGCTAGCATCTCCGACAACTGATCCAGCTCTAGAGATTCGGAATCAATAGGGGCTGACGGGATCTGCCGAGTCACCTGATATAAACTCTTAAAAGAATCCACGCACTCGTCATGGGAAATCTGAACATTTTGGCCATGAGCTTTCTGCTCAATACTAAAGGCCCGCAAGGCCGCAAAGCTCAAGCTGATTGGCTGCCATGCCGCCTGATTAAAAGCATTCTGAAGAAGTTGTTGCTGGGCACTGAGTTGCGAAGGAGCATGGTAAATAGCCCCCCGAGAATCTCCGGACTGATTGCGCTGATATATCAAATAGCTTGTATACAGCATATTTGTTTTAGCATCCACCGAGATAGCCATCTCATGCAGAATCATGGATTTCAGCCGCTCTCGATTTAAACCCTCACTCACAAACAGATATGTTCTGTTGCCTAAGTCAGTCCAGCTATCTAAAGCCGGCATGGATTCAAAAGAAAGATAATATTGCTTGGACATCGGCTTCGTCAGATGCCCCTTTCGCTCTTTGCAACCGCTGAAGGCCTCGATCGCCGCCTTTTCCGAAACTCCCAGACTGTGAAAAACAGAGACCTCATTACCGTAGGTATTGCACCACATCTCCTGCAACGGAGAATGGAAGATCTCGACCGTCACCTCATCAATCAACCTCTGCATGTCGGAGTCCGGCGTCACCAAAGTAGATTGCTCCCTCCAACTGGAAGAAGCCTGAACACTCAAGCCCCAGAAAACAAGCACGAGGGACCATAGAAAATTCATGAGACCACCTTTTCCAAAGGAACCACCAGACTTACTTTCGATCTGTTGACCTTAAAGAGAGTTTCAATATTATGGGACACTCTTAACTTTTTATTCAAACGGGAGATCGCAATGCGCAGCCGATCGAAATGCTGGTCGTTTGGTACTTCTTCATAAACCATTTGGATCACATCCTCGATCGGCACTTCCATCTGATTGTTCTGGAAACTCTCTATTAGCTGCCAGAATAAATCCGATTTTAAACTACCCACACGACCTTCATAAGTCACTACCTGACCTGATATATTGATCACGACTTTTTCGGCAGCCTTATTGATAACGCCGAGAAATTTCATACGCAGCCCTCGATGAGTCACCTGCATACAATGGAACCGATAGCGCATAGACCAACTTTCATATTCCCCAGCATGCGGGAAAAGTATCAATGCCTGTCGCAACACCCGCAACAGAGACATCAAACTTAAACTCTTTTCATAGCGAAGAATCGACAAAGAAGGAGAATGTTCTCCCTGAAGGAAAAGCTCCACTAACTGACTTTGGATGCGTTCATATTCACTTTCATTTTCTCCAGACAGAGGATGCCGTCTCAGAAACTCTCGATCCTGAACCAAGATAGCCAGTTCTGTCATTTCACTAACTAAAAAAGATCTGTCGGCAGTACAAAGATTCTTTTTGGAAATATAGGAATAGCGCTCTTGTGCCTGCTGAAATCCAAATAAAAAGGCATCGGCCAGAAGCAAAGTATGCTCCCGCTCCACTTCAAAACTCAAGTTGTGTTCGACTCCCGCAATAATCTGGGCATAAAGATCCGATGCATTTGTTTCGTCCTCTTTTTCCACTGCTATCCGCAACAGCTGAATACGCAATGCTTGCAGCTGTTGGGCTGTCATCTTGGAAGTGGGTAATAATGCCAATATTTCAGAAGCCGCTTCAAGTTGTGCTCGCTCTTCAAATAACTTAGCTAAAAAAATAGAATGATCTAAAGTCTTTTGCACAGACAGAATATTCATTTCTTTTTTCAAGCACTGCGCAGCTTTATCCAACGTCTCATCCAAGGCTGCCGTTAGACCCAGATGATAATAGCAAAGAGCCAGATCGCAAAGCCCATCCAAATCAGCAGGGCTCTGTTTTAAATACATCTCTAAAAGAGTCACAGCTTGGGAGTAAGCAGCCTCATACAGATAAATTTTGGCCTGCAAAAAGGAGTGTTGAACAGGATCCATCTCAACAAGAACTATGGAGTTTTGCAGAGTCTCCTGAGCCTGACGGAAGTGTCCTTGATGTATGTGATAAAAAATTTTATATTTTAATTTGAGGTATTTTTTCATGAAATGTTGAAAGTTCAAGGTCCATGCCAGCCTAGAAGTCCTTTATTTCTTTCTTATCGGGGATTTGCTAGAGAGGGACGTAATGGGAATGAAGGTGTCTAGGATTTTGACACCTTCACCGCTATTAACTATTAACTATTAACTATTAACTATTAACTATTAACTATTAGTGACGGCAAATCATGTCTGATTGTTATGTCTACGGATATTTTTGATGTTTATGGAGG
>JBCECD010000107.1:0-7183 GCA_039206745.1 Bdellovibrio sp.
CTCCTATGTAGTGGGTTTCATACTTAAAGCATGAGACGCATCTCCATCTTGTCAAGGCGGTCCAGTTCTAAATTGAGAATTTTTTAAGGTGAAATCAGAGTGGATTTGGCTCTGAGTTCTCTTTGTCAATTGTCAAGGTCCAGTCGTAGACAGCCCTCATAAATATGTTATTATTTTCAAATTAACTTTTGAAAGAGTTTCGAATTCATTATGGATTCATTGCAAGTGGGCCATAGAAGAACGAGGGAGAAGAAGTGAAGATTGTTGTCGCCGGGGCTAGTGGGTTTATCGGCCAATCTCTTATCGAGGAAATCGGTAAGCATCATTTCGTGCGAGCACTCAGCCGTTCTGTTAAACAGTCTGAAAACAGTCATATCGAATGGGAAGTGTGTGATCTCTTCAGTCTTATCGATGCGGAGAGAGCTTTCCAGGATGTCGATATTGCAGTTTATCTTGTGCATTCAATGCGTCCTTCGGCGCACTTGATCCAGGGAGAAACAGAGGACCTCGATTTAATTCTGGCAGATAATTTCCTTCGCGCGGCTAAGAAAGAAAATGTGCGGCAGATTATATGCTTGAATGGTCTGTACTCTGGAGGACGAGTTGAACTGGAAGAACTCTTTCGTCAGAGTGCTCTTAATGTCACCTTGATTCGCTCTGATCTTATTCTGGGCACAGAGGGTTCTGCTTTTTACATTATGACTCGCTTGGTGGATCGTGCGCCTTTTCTTTTTGCCCAAGCCTGGGCACAGAATCGGGCCCAGCCGGTGGCTTTGCCTGACATTGTCAGATTGATATGCGATTGCATCGGAAATCCCAGAACTTATAATCAGACAATCGAGATCGCCGGGAGTGAGTCGGTCAGTTATTCGCAACTTCTTCAGAAGATTGCGCGCCGTCGTGGACGGCGTCTGCATTTCATCTCGGTGCCTTTTTTTGGTAAGAAATTTTCGCAGTGGTGGATTCGCTTGGTGACGGGAGCCCCTAAAGCTTTGGTTGCAGCCTTTATCAATGGGGGAAGAGAAATTCCGGCAGCAGTTTCAATTCGCAATGGTCAAGAGCAAGATCTGATCGGATGGGAAAAAGCTGTGGATTTAGCTTTGGACGATTATTGCTCCAGCAGGCCTCGCGCCTTTCAAGGGAATCCTTCTGGGCGTCATGTGGTGCGTTCTGTGCAACGTTTGTATCTTCCTCCGGGTAAGACGGCTCGAGATGTGGCTCAGGCCTATCTGGATTTTTTACCTAAGATGCAGCCTTGGCTTTTAAAAGTGAAAGTGCAAGAGCATCACATCAGCTTTGGCTGGCGCTTTCCTTTTATAGAAATCCTGGTGCTCGAGCATTCAGCGGAACGCAGTTGGTCCCATCGGCAACTTTTTTATGTGAAGGGCGGTCTGTTGGCGCGCCAAACCCAAAGGGCCCGCCTGGAGTTTCGTGAAATCTCAGGTGGAGAAGCTGTGATCTCTGCAATTCATGATTTTCAACCACGCATGCCCTGGCTTCTCTATAGGTGGACTCAAGCTCTGTTTCATGTGTGGATGATGAAGCAATTCAATCACTATCTGCGCAGCAAAAAATCAGCGTAAAGTGCGCGGTTAAAAGATCGGACTCTCCGCTACTGGGTTGAGTCTCTTCTTTGATCGTGCTTCGGCTGTGATCCTTCTGTTGTGGGCTCTTAGTGAATCAGGCGTAAAATAACGTGGCTGTGCCAGAAAAATAAAATCAAAAAAGGCAGAGTTGTTGAGAACAACACGCTCCCGGGGCGAGGATTGTGAAAGACATGCAGACCCGTAATCACCAGGATGAGAGGGCTGAGGACGACAAGGCTCAATGGAACTAATATTTTCAATACCAAACAAAGTCCACAGACAATTTCAATTATTTTTACCAGTGGCATGATAAAGCGGGTCTCTGTACAGGCAGCAACAAAGGATTCAATCGTAGGACTGGCTGGTGGGATTGGTTTCCAATGAAAAAATCCATTGAGCCCCCAGAAAGCCATAGTAAGGCCAAAGAACAATCGCAGAAGCATTTCTACAATATCCATGATATCCATTATGCCTCCTGCTTTGCCCCTAAATGTTTCTGCTGTCTTTTGGGGACAAAGGACTTCGGTGTCGAAGTTTGTAAAGAGAGATTGGGAGCGCGTAAAAACTTCGGAATGTCGATCTTCCCCAGAGCGTAATAGTCTTTTAAGATCAGCTCTCGGGCCTCTTCCTCCACAAGTCCTATGCCGTCGCGTAAATAAAGATACGCACTTTCAAACAAACTCAATTGGGAAATTCCAAAAGACTGAGCATGTCTTTGTGAGAGGAAGGTATTGAAGTCATAAAACTCCCAAAAGAAAGAGGGAGATGGGCGCAGTTCGGAGCGCCCTCTTAAGAATGCTATCAGCTCTTTAAAATTTCCACTGTTAGCATAGAGATCCCAAAATTTGGCAAAGCGATTCATCTTTTGCAGAGTGGGAAAGTCCATATCTTTAGTATGTAAAATCTGAAAAGGCGGCACATCCGAATAGATCATCTCCCACTCTTTATCATGTCTGGCAATGGGAGCCCCTTTGAGCTTTTTGAGAATCCCTACTTGGATTTCATCGGGTCGTAAGGATGACAAGGTGTCAAAACCTGCGGCAAAGCTTGCGAGATTTTCACCGGGCAGACCGACGATCAAGTCGGCATGGGTGTGAACGCCGGTCTCGGTTGCCAGGAAGTGGAAGTTGTCCTGAACTTTCTGATAGTCATTGCGGCGACTGACCAGGCGGGCCACGTCGGGATTCCACGTCTGAATACCGATCTCGAATTGCAAAGAGCCTGCGGGAAATTGTTTGATCAAATGTCGAATTTCCACCGGCAATCTATCGGGAACCATCTCAAAGTGTAAAAAGAGACCTAAGTGCATGCGATCTAAAAAGAACTGCAAAATCTGTGTGCATAAAGTGGGACTGAGATTGAAAGTCCGGTCGATGAATTTAAACTGTCGCGCACCTCGAGAGAGCAGTTTTTCCATATCTTGCAGGAAAGCCTGCAACTCAAAGTTGCGCACAGCCTTGTCGAGAGAGGACAGGCAGTATTCACAGCGATAGGGACAGCCCCGGGACACTTCAACATAGATCGTGCGATTTTTGATGTCTTCATCTGTATAAAGTCGATAAGGTGAACAAATTCTGGTGATTTCAGGAAGAGCCCCGGTGATAAGTTTTTTCTCCGGTAAAATCTGATGCACAAGATAGTTATGACAAAACTCCTGAAATAAAAAATCAGCTTCGCCTTTTATTGTATAATCCGCGCACTGAGTGATTGCTTGGGACTCTGTCTCATGACTGACCTCGGGGCCACCCAAGACAATGACCGTTTGAGGACTGACTTTTTTGATGATGGAGACGAGTTCATAGGATTCGTTGGCATTCCAGATATAAACGCCCAGGCCTAAAATGCGTGGCTGCTTTTGTAAAATAAACTCGGCAATATCACGGGGATCTTTTTGAATGGTGAATTCAACGATCTCGGCTCGTTCTTCCAGCTCTCCGAGGTTGGCCATCAAATAGCGCAAGCCAAAGGAGCTGTGGTGATAACTGGAGTTTAAAGTGACTAAAAGGATATCCTTTTGCATGGCCCTACATTCGTTTTAACGGTTGAGTTTTTCAAGTCTTTTAACACTATTTTTCACTTCTTCAATGGTTTCATCGTAGTGGGAATCTTTTCTACCCAAAAGATACAGGGTGTGTTTCCAATAGCCCGCTTTAGGGCCTATAGCAGTGATGGAGCCATCCTGGATTTCGTCTAAAACATAGGGAATAGGCAGGAAGCCAACTCCAGCTCCGTCGACGATGGCCCGTCCGACCACAGACATGATATCACTCTCAAAGACCACTTTCTTGCGCGCTTTGATTTCCTGAAAAAACAGATCGGTTTCATGGCGCAGTTTCATTTTGTATGAAGGAATGATCAAACCCCATGGGACGGCATTGAGGAACTCTGCCGCCGAAGTATTGCGGGAGATGCGGATCTTCAGATCCTGCAAATTTTTCGTAGAGACCAAAAGATTGACCGGCATGCTGGCTGTGGCGAGTTCCTGCACATCTTCAACATAGATAGGCTTATTGGTGAGTAAGAGATCAATATCATGATTGCGCAGTTGCGTGATTAAAATTTCTGAGGGATCGGAGCGCACGAAAAAAGTTTTCTCCACACTCTTTTTTTGTTCCCGCACAAGAGGACTTAAGAGATCCGCGATAAAAGGACGCTCGACTTGGTCCGTGATGCCGATTTTAATTCTCTGATTTTGTTTTTCAGAGGGGGAGCGCAGGCTGTCCGCAAACTCTGCGGCGAGATCAAAAATTTTTTTTGAATAAGCAAAGGCTCTTTCACCTTCGGGGGTGAGTTGAAGATGTCGCCCTTTTCTTTCAAACAATTTTTGATCTATGGCACTCTCAAAGACCTTCAGTTGGGAACTTAAAGAAGGTTGACTGATGTGAAGATATTTGGCCGCGTTGCTGACGCCACCAAGCTTTGCAGTGACATGGAAATAGTAGAGATGATTGTAGTTGAACATAGACCTGGACCTCCTAAAAACAAAGGATTTCCAGAGCCTTTTTGGAACTGGTCCTTTGGCTGTCTCCTGTAAGTATTCAGAGATACGAGATATTTCTCTGTCGCATAGATTCAACCTATAGTTTAAAGCTAACTAAGTCATCTTAATTATATATTAAAAGAATTTATTGTTTTGGTACATAATAAAGCCAGGATAAGGAGGTAGATATGCAAACAGACATCTACTACAGAGACATCACTAAAACTGATAACCTTGAAGCTTACTTACTTGAAAGAGTTGAGGGAGCTGTGGAGGAATTCTTTAAATATGATAGTGGTGCTCATCTCACAGTGCGGGTCGAGACAGATCGCCATAGATCTCAAAATAGAAAACCTAGCTACAACTGTGAGGTCATTTTAAAACCTTCCCGTATGCGCACTGTCATTAAAGTGCATAAATCAGACGAGAACTTTAAAAGATGTGTAGCCAAAACGGTTTCTGCTTTGAAAGTTATTCTCAGCAAATACTCCTCAAAAAGATCTCAGCACGGTCGTCACGACCCTCTGTTGACTCAGGAGCCGGCAGAGCTTCCTGAAGAAATGACCGCCTAATCGAGGTCGAGATCACCAACCTTTAGGCCGAAGGAGCAGCCTATGAACACTCTCTTAAAAAAGAACCAATATGATAGTGAACTGGCTCGAAAGATCTGTGAACGAATCAAGTGGGATAAAAGAGTGAGCCTGGCTGACTTGGAAGTTTCTGTCCAAGGCAGTGTTGTGGTGGTCGCAGGATTTGTTGACACTGCCTTTAAAAAAAATGCTGTCATAGAGATTATCTCCGATACTGAAGGAGTATGGGGCGTCGAAGATCGCATCGTCGTCCCCGCTGATTACTTCCGCACCGACGAAGAGATCACCCAAATATTAAAATCACAGCTCGAGGAGCTTATTAAAATAGGTGGTGAGCACATCGAAGTCGAAGTCTCGGATGGAATCGTGAAGCTGGAAGGTGAGGTCTATCGTCCTCGCCTGAAAGCAACGGCAGTCGCATCAGCCTGGGAGCTTTCAGGAGTGCGAGATGTTTTAAATTTTATTGAAATTAAGGATCCCCCTGGTCGGGTTCCGCTTTCTACTGATTTCGAATTTCACACCCGGTTTCATGAATATGGAGCCGGCGTTATCCTCGATGAGGATAGTTTAAAGGAGGTATCTTGATGAAAGTTGGAGAAACATAAATACAGTCCTTTTCCCATCCCTCCATGCTAAAGGGCGCCCGTTCGAGGCGCCCTTCTTTTTTATGTCATGGCTTTAGTGAGATCGCGAACTTTTTTGCTCGCATAGTTTTCTGAAACAAAGTTCCAGTTCACATGATTCCAGAAAGTCTCCAGATATTTTTGGCGCAAGTTTCTGTAATCAACGTAGTAAGCATGTTCCCATACGTCTGCAACCAGTAAAGGTGTCGGACCATTGTTAGTGAAGGGAACCGCTGCATTGGAAGTAGAGACCAGGCTCAGTTTGCCAGAAGCATCTGCGCACAACCAGATCCAGCCAGATCCGAAAGTTTTCACTCCGCCATCCACAAACTTCGTCTTCAACTCGTCCATAGAGCCGAAGTCTTTTTTGATTGCGGCATCCAGCTCAGCAGAAGGTTTTCCGCCGTGGCCAGTCGGTGCCATACCAAACCAGAAGAAAGTGTGATTCCATGCCTGAGCAGCATTATTGAAAATGCCTCCAGAAGAAGAAACGGTGATTTCTTCCAAAGATTTTCCTTTTAAAGAAGAATCTGTTTCCATGAATTTGTTGAGATTGTCGATATAAGCTTTGTGATGCTTGTCGTAGTGATAAGTCATTTGTTCTTCATTGAACAAAGGAGAAAGGCCCGTTTTAGAGTAGGGCAATGCGGGAAGTTTAAACATGAACGCCTCCTGTTTCTAAGTTAATTGAAACTATAATGAAAACAGAAGGCGGTCCATTATTTAAGTGTTTTCGCCTAGCATCTTCCTGACGAAGGTAGGTAAAGCAAAAGCTGCTTCATGCAGTTCTTCATTGTAATATTTCAGGTCGTTTTCTTTAGCAAATTGGCGCGCCTTGTCTTTGCTGTAATCTTTTGCGGGATGCGCGGACCCTTTCACTCCCATTTGCAGACTCCACATACCTGAAGGATAAGTCGTGGCGTGGAATAGCATGGTGTGAACCTTTTGTGGGCCGAAGATTCCTTTCAAGCATTGATTCAACTCAATAAAGGTGCCCTCATGGAAAAGTGGCGACTCCCCTTGTGTTACAACAAGTCCGCCTTCTTTCAGCGCATTCATGCAGTTTTTATAGAATTCCGCTGTGAACAAACCTTGAGCGGGACCTACAGGATCAGAACCATCGACGATAATCACATCGTAGCTGCCAGCCTTGGCTTCCTTAACGAACTGAATGCCATCACCAATAATCAAATTCAATTTTGCATTGCCGAACTCACTGGCAATGGACGGCAGGTGAGCCTTCGAAGCGCGCACAACAGCTTCGTCAATTTCCACCATCGTCACTTTTTCGACCTGGTTGTATTTGAACAGCTCGCGGATTGTTCCGCCGTCACCACCGCCGATGACAAGAATATTTTTAGCGTTGCCGTGAGCCTGCATAATGGGATGCGCGATCATTTCATG
>JBCECD010000108.1:0-6702 GCA_039206745.1 Bdellovibrio sp.
CAATAACACAGGCGCCGACGACACCTTCGAGTTGTTCCGCGATGTTTGAGATGGAGGAGTTAGTGTTTGTTTGTAGAAGTTCCTCGGCCCTTTTTTGAGCTTTCTTTTCCGCTGATTGGGGAGAGCTGTCGGAGCAGGTTTCGGAGGCTCCTATTTGGTTGCCGAAGAAACTTTTTACTTTGCTCTTGGAGAGATAGGCTGAGTCAATCCATCCTTCGCCTTTTTGAGAAATGGAAGCTCCGCTGGCTAACTTTCTCTCATATTGAAACAGGATGTAGGTGTAGCTCTCTTCAGTCGTTTTTCCTGAGTGCGGATCTTTTACTCGTATTTTTTTGTTGTCGGACAGAGCCAGAATGGTCGCCGTATTGTCCGGCCAACCGACCGCATTGCAATTGGAATCTCCCTCACATGTTTCCCAGGTCATGCCGGGTTTACTGAATACTGAGACTACTTGTCCGTCTTCCGTATTGAGAAAAACCTGACCTTGGGTCCAGCCAACAGAACTTAAAACGAGGAGAATGCCGAATACAAACCACTTGAGGAATTTTTGAACCATGTTCCCTTATCGAAATTCGTTCTCAAATCTTGAGCAAAATCTCGAAGTTGCATAAGGTTTAATCAAAATAATGACGCGCCGGGGTTGTAAAAAATCACCAGGCACCTTTAGAATTCGGGGATGGGGTTTAAGAAGAATTTTCAGTTGGTGTCGGAGTTTCAGCCGTCCGGGGATCAGCCGCGGGCGATTCAACAGATGGTGGAAAATTTTGCTTTGGGATTGAAGCATCAAACGCTGTTGGGTGTGACAGGTTCGGGGAAAACTTTTTCGATGGCGCATACGATTGCGCAGTTGAATCAGCCGGCTCTGGTGCTGGCGCCGAATAAAACTTTGGCGGCGCAGTTGTATGCGGAATTCAAAGAGCTGTTTCCTCACAATGCCGTGGAATATTTTGTCAGCTACTATGATTACTATCAGCCCGAAGCCTACATTCCCTCAACAGACACTTATATCGAAAAAGATTCGGCCATCAATGAGCAGATCGATCGCATGCGCCACTCGGCAACGCGCTCTTTGTTTGATCGGCGGGATGTGATCATCGTCAGCTCCGTGTCCTGCATCTACGGCTTGGGATCCCCCGAGGCCTATGAAGGCATGATGATTCAGATCATCTCCAACACTGAAGTGAAGCGCGATCATCTGTTGCGTGAACTCATCCGCATTCAATATCAACGCAACAATGTCGACTTCTCCCGTGGCACCGTGCGGGTGCGCGGAGATAATGTTGAAATCTTTCCTCCCTACGAAGAAGATCGCGCTTTGCGTGTAGAGTTCTTTGGAGATTTTATCGAGCGCCTGTCTTGGATTGATCCTCTCACCGGGCAGGTGCTGGAGGAACTGGATCAAATCGGCGTCTATCCCGGCAGTCATCACGTTACCAGCGAAGAGAATTTAAACCGCGCCATCAAAACTATTCAGGAAGAGCTGCGTGAGCGCCTCGGGCAGCTGAATCATGATCTGAAATTTCTCGAAGCCCAACGTCTCGAGCAGCGGACCTACTACGATATCGAAATGATGGAGCAGATGGGATTCTGTCAGGGCATTGAAAATTACTCCCGACACATGACCGGTCGGGGCGCCGGTGAGGCTCCGCCCACTCTTTTAGAATATTTTCCGAAAGACTTCGTCACTTTTATTGATGAGTCCCACATCACCGTGCCACAAATCGGGGCCATGTATCGTGGTGATCGAGCACGGAAATCCACTTTGGTGGAACACGGCTTCCGTCTGCCGTCAGCTCTCGACAATCGCCCCCTCAACTTTCAAGAGTTTGAAGGTATGATGGATAAAGTGGTCTATGTTTCAGCGACCCCCAGCACTTATGAGCTGCAGAAGTCAGAGGGTGTGATCGTTGAACAAATCATCCGCCCCACTGGGCTGATTGACCCGGTGGTCGAAGTGCGCCCGGTCAAACATCAGGTTGACGATCTCCTCAAGGAGATTCGTGAGCGCATCACCCGGCAGGAAAGGGTGCTGATCACCACTCTGACCAAACGCTCTTCCGAGGACTTGACGGAGTATTACGAAAACCTGGGTATTAAAGTGAAATACCTGCACAGTGAGATCCACACCGTGGAGCGAACTGAAATTCTACGCGATTTACGCCTCGGTGTTTTTGATGTTCTGGTGGGAATCAATCTGCTCAGAGAAGGTCTGGATATTCCTGAAGTCAGCTTGGTTGGGATCACTGATGCGGATAAAGAGGGATTTCTGCGCTCGGAACGCTCGCTGATTCAAACCATTGGCCGAGCTGCACGCAATATCAATGGTCGAGTGATTCTCTACGGTGACACCATCACCGAAAGCATGCGCAAAGCCCTGAATGAAACAGAACGGCGGCGTCGTATTCAGAGTGAATACAACCAAACTCATGGCATCACACCGCAGACGATCCGCAAACGGATTAAGGAAGGACTGGGGGAGGTCTTTGATGGCACACTTTCCAGCACAGTGTTGCAGGGGGAAAACAAGTCTGGCGCTTTGTTAAACAAGTTTTCGCAACAGCCGGATAAGATTCAGCAGGAAATTGAAAAACTGCGAGCTAAAATGAAAGAGTATTCAGCCAATCTGGAGTTTGAGGAAGCCGCCAAAATCCGCGACGAAATCAAACGTCTGCAGATTACGGAGCTGCAACTGCGCAGTGGCGAGGTGGAATCTGAAAGTGCGGAGGTCATCAAGGATGGCCTCAAATAGATTCGAAGAGCTGCGCGAGAAAGTTCGAGAATTCCCCACGCAGAGTGGGGTGTACATCATGAAAAATCTGGCCGATAAAATTATCTATATCGGCAAAGCCAAAAGCCTGCGCCACCGCGTGCGCAGTTATTTCACTGACAATAAAGATCACTCCCCCAAAACACGACTGCTGGTGCAAAACATTCAGGAAGTCGAATACATTTTGACCAAGACCGAAGTGGAAGCTTTTCTGCTGGAAGCGTCCCTCATTAAAAAACATCGTCCCAAATACAACATCCGGCTGCGTGATGATAAAGCCTATCCTTATATCCGCCTCACCTGGGGTGATGAGTATCCACGTCTGTATCTGGCACGCAAAGTGAAAAAAGACGGCTCTCTTTATTTCGGTCCCTACACTTCAGGTCTGGCTGTGCAGGGAACCATTCGTTTTCTCAATCGCACTTTTAAAATTCGTGACTGTGGTGATGCCATGTTTCGTACACGCAAGCGACCTTGCATGACTTATCAAATCGGTCGTTGCACAGCTCCTTGTGTGAACTACATCTCGCGTGAAGACTATCGCCAGGAAGTGGAAGGGGCCAAGCTGTTTTTGAAGGGGCAGAATCGCAAAATGCTCAAAGCCTTGGATGAGAAAATGCACACAGCCGCAGAGGAAGAGAAGTTTGAGGTGGCAGCGCGATTACGGGATTCCGTTGCCGCCATCAAGGCTATTCTGGAGAAACAGGCGGTGATCAACGACACGACGGAAAAAGATCAGGATGCGGTGGGCTTCTTTGGCGATCATCGAGGCTGTCTGATTGAAACAGTCCACGTGCGCGCCGGACGGGTGATCGGCACACGTCCACACTATTTGCCACACTTTGATCCCAATGATGCTCAGGAAGATCCGCGTGAATGGCTGGTGGATTTTCTCAATCAATATTATGAAGATAATTTTATCCCTGATGAGGTGTTATTACCTCTCGATATTGGCGGCGACTTGAGCAAACTGATGGCGGAGGTTTTAAAGCAGCGTTCGGGCAATGCCGTCACTCTTCGTTACGCCTCCGATGAAAGAGGGCGCAATTTGGTGGAGATGGCTCACGAAAATGCCAAGGCGCACTTCCTCAAGTATGTCTCCAAATCCGAGGAGAAAATGCGAGGCCTCGAGGAGATCAAAGAGCGCTTTTCTTTGCCGGAGCTGCCTCGGCGCATTGAGTGCTATGATATTTCCACCTTCCAGGGGGCTGAGACGGTGGCTTCTCAGGTGGTGTTTGAGGAAGGTGTTCCGGCCAAGGAACACTATCGCCGATACAAGATTAAAACTGTCCAGGGAATCAATGACTTTGCTTCGATGTATGAAGTGCTCAGTCGTCGCTTTCAGCATGACGAGTATGAAGATCCGCAGTTGATCGTGATCGATGGTGGAAAGGGGCAGTTATCGCAGGCCGTGAAAATTCTCAGTGAGATAGGCCGCCAGGATATTCCGGTGGTGGGGCTGGCCAAAGCTCGTACCGAGAGAGATTTTCAAAAACAAGAAGTGGAAAGTACCGAGGAGAGATTCTTTTTGCCGGGGCGGCAGAATCCGGTGATCTTCCGTCATAATGCTGAGGCTCTGCATATTCTTTCGGGAATTCGTGACGAAGCCCATCGCTTTGCCATCACCTATCACCGCAAGTTGCGGGAGGGGACGACCCTGGAAAGTGAGTTGGACTATGTTGTCGGTCTCGGTGAAAAAAGAAAGAAAGTTCTTTTGACTCGTTTCAACTCTGTTGATGAAATAAGAAATGCGGTTCCCGAAGAGATAGCGCAACTCAAGGGGTTCAATCGTGTGCTGGCGGAGCGCATTCTTTTGCAATTGAATGAATCCGAAGACGAAGAGATTGAGGTTGAAGAGTGAAAAGTCATGCCCTGTGGGTAGGGTTGGGAATCTTTTTAAGCCGTATCGCCGGTTTGATTCGGGAACGGGTTTTCGCTCATTATTTTGGCAATTCGGATGCAGGAGATGCCTTCAAGGCCGCTCTGAAAATACCTAATTTTTTACAGAATCTTTTTGGTGAGGGAGTTCTTTCCGCCAGTTTTATTCCGGTCTATGCTCAATTGCTGGCAAAAAAACATGACGAGGAGGCCGCGCGAGTGGCTTCGGTGATTGGCAGCTTGTTGTTTCTGACCACCTCTTTGTTGGTTTTGGTCGGGGTCTTCGCCACGCCGTTTTTGATTGATGTCATCGCTCCAGGGTTCACGGGAGAAAAAAGGGATCTGACAGTGCAGATTGTGCAGATTCTTTTTCCAGGTACGGGATTTCTCGTGATGTCAGCGTGGTGTTTGGGGATTTTGAATTCGCATCGGCGTTTTTTTCTCTCTTATGTGGCACCGGTGATCTGGAATGTGTCGATCATTGCCACTTTGATAGTGTGGGGTGAACAGCAACAGCAGTTTCCCTTGGCCGTGACCACAGCCTGGGGTTTGGTGGTGGGGAGCTTTTTGCAGTTCGCGGTACAGCTCCCCTCGGCTTTGCGATTAGGTAAAAAGATCTTTCCATCTCTGAATATGCAGATAAAAGAAGTGCGCACAGTGATTCGCAACTTCGTGCCCGGAGTGATATCGCGGGGAGTGGTTCAGGTCAGCGCCTACATTGACAATATGCTGGCCAGCTTATTGCCGACGGGAGCGGTGTCGTCTTTGGCCTACGCGCAGACTCTGTATCTGTTGCCCATCAGTTTATTCGGAATGAGTGTCTCCGCAGCGGAGCTTCCGGCCATGTCCCAGGCGACGGGCACCGAACAGGAAATCCGGCTGTATTTACAAAAACGTTTGAATCGGGGGCTGGCGCAAATCGCCTTTTTCATAGTTCCTTCGGTGGTGGGATTTTTGTTTTTAGGTGATCTGATTGTCGGAGCCATTTTTCAAACAGGGGAGTTTCAGGCGGATAACACTCGCGCTGTGTGGATGGTCTTGGCGGGTTATTCGATAGGTCTGTTGGCCTCGACCTTGGGGCGTTTGTATTCGTCGACATTTTACTCTTTGCAGGACACGCGTACTCCTTTGCGTTTTGCCATCATTCGCATGATGTTGGCGACTCTCTTAGGGGTTTTGGGAGCTTTCTATGTGCCGCAGGCTTTAGGTGTGGAGCCGCAAATGGGAACGCCAGCTCTGGCTTTGGCGGCGGGCCTGGCGGGCTGGTTTGAGTTTTATTTTTTACGACAGGCTTTGAATAAAAAAATTGGTCGCACGGGTTTGGCATGGTCTTATCAAGTGAAGCTGTGGGGCAGTGCTTTGTTCAGCGGGGGCTTGATGTTTTGGGGCGCGCGCGAGGAGACCCTACAAATGTTTCCCCTTGTTGTGAGAGCTGTTTTTATTTTGTTTTTTTACGGATGTATATATTTTGCAATGACCTTGTTTCTAAAGGTCGAGCCGGCGGGGGAACTCTTAGAGAAAGTGAAACGTCGGTTCAAATAAGTGAGTGAGTCGGATATGGCAAATTCGGTATGGTCTCCTCTGAAGATCTCGGTGTATCGTTCTTTTTGGATTTGTGCTTTTCTATCTAATCTGGGCACCTGGATTCAGGATGTGGCAGCCGGATGGGTGATCACGCATCTGAACACCTCCCCTTTGGTGATTGCTCTTTTATCTTTTACGAACAGTTTGCCGGTTTTATTTCTGAGTATTCCGGCAGGCTATATCGCGGATTTAGGGCATCGGCGCCGGATCTTATTATTTGCTCAAGGGATCATGTTTCTATCAGCGTCTCTTTTGGCCTATTTAGTCTGGAGTGAGCGGATCACGGAATTCACCTTGCTATCTCTATCAATGGCGATGGGCGTGGGTTTTGCCATGACCAATCCGGCCTTTCAATCCGTACTGACGGATTTGGTGCCGGAGCCGCAACAAGCTCAGGCTGTATTAGTGTATTATGTCGGGATCAATATTACACGAGTTCTCGGACCTACTTTAGGTGGGGGGATTCTCAGTAC
>JBCECD010000108.1:6712-7174 GCA_039206745.1 Bdellovibrio sp.
CACTGGGTCCGAGCAGCGCCTTTCTTGCGAACAGCCTGTCGTTTTTCGGACTGATTTTATTTTTCTGGAAATGGCCGGTGAAGGAGGCGATCGGCGGAGATTCCGGTGGACGGATCAAGGTGGTGCCGGAGGATTGGCTGCCGCTGTTTTCTCTGCATAATTTGAAGTTATGGGTGGAAATCTTTCTGGTCACTTTTTTTGCCTCCTCACTTTGGGCTCTCTATCCCACTAGAGGTCGAGTGGAGCTGCAACTCAACTCCTGGCAATACGGCTCACTCTTAGGATTCCTGGGGTTGGGAGCTTGTTTGAGCGCCTTTCTCTCAGAGAGGATTATGCAGCCACACCGTACCCAGGCATCCTTGGCGGGAGCTTATCTGGTCTATGCTGCTGGAGTTTTGATCTTAGGTTTTTCACCTCATTACCCGGGCATGTGCGTAGCGATGTTTTTGGCAGGGATTGGTT
>JBCECD010000109.1:0-7174 GCA_039206745.1 Bdellovibrio sp.
CGTCGTCGGAACCATGATCTTCAGGCCGGTGTCCACCAATTGCATATTATAGAACGTGGTTTTAGTTCCCAACATTTCTTTGGTTTCGATGGCAACCACTTTTACAACGCCGTAGCCGGGATAAACTGCATTATCGCCGATTTTAAACGTCTGCATTCAAGAACCTCCCCCGATGTACAACCCGTTTGACTGAGTTGTAACCTCAAATGTTCTATCAAATTTGACACGAGTTATCAAATAAGAGCGCTGTGTAAGGAAATATTTTCTCTGCAAAAAGTAAAAAAGAGAGCCTGCGTTATGCAGACTCTCTTTCAATTATTTCAAGGATTTATTCAGTGAACTTAGAGTTCTTTAGCGGTGTAAATAAGAGCATAGGCTTGGCGGCCATTAGCGCCCTGAGGGATCTTATAGCCCTTCACAGAGAGTGTATAACTGCCGGCAGGCAAATCGCGCTCAATCGACTCGAGGTTGTTGATATGATCATTCATGCTGAGAGTTTGACCATTCGGCAAAGTCAGCACCAAATCCAGATCATTCACCAAGGCCTGAGCTGCATTAGAAGAGCCTGGAGCGTCCGTCCACACCAGATTTGCATAGAGTTTACCAGAGGAAGATAAAGTGAATTGGTAGGTTTTCTCCGCCCCTTGAGCTACACCCTCACGGTTGTCATCCATGATCGTTGCACCTGTCAGGTTCACAATATTTGAAACATCAACGCGGCCATATCCTTCATCCGAATTAGGGCGACGAGTCAAAAGCTCCTGTCCGCGAGCCGCTCCGACCTCACCAAATTGTCCGGGGTAAAGGTCCACTGCCGTATGCAGCATAAGAGCTTTTAGCAAAGCTCCAGACGGATTTTGGACACCCTGTTTTTCCACTAGAATTTGGCGCGCCACAGCTACAGCCCCTGCTGTCAAAGGCGTCGACATCGACGTTCCGCCGGACCATGCATAGTCCGCATTATAAGCTCCCCACAATGGAGAAGCGTCTTTGATCTGCGAGCGGACACTCAGAATGTTTGTTCCGGGAGCCACGATGTCCGGCTTTGTCCGTCCGTCTGCCGTAGGTCCGCGAGACGAAAACATTGCCAGACCATTTTCGTTGTTTGAAACATAGTCACTGTAAATTGGTTCTGCTGGCCAACTCTCTTGAGCGGCACGCAGTTGTTTAATCGGGACTTGAATGCCTCCAGTAGAAACTTTATTTTCTGAAGCTCCAACTGTCAGAACATTTTTAGCTGTTCCAGGGGAAGCCATGGAGTTGGCATCAATACGTCCGTCTTTATTTTTATCCACCCCGCTGTTCCCTGCCGCGAATAGAACTAACATATCTGGGTTTTTAGCAATCCATTCGTCCACTTGAACCGCGAAACTGTCATAAGCTCCAAAAGTTTTCGCACCACCCCAGGAGTTGGTATGAATACGGGCTCCATCTTGATAAGCTTTTTCAAACAAATCACCAATTTTTGAAGGCACGCTCAAATTATTGAGCATAGGAGACCACATGCTCTCGGCCACCATCTGGGCTTCGTAGGCGCCCCCTTTCAACAACCCTTGAGAGGCTGTTCCGCGACCCATCACTGATCCGGCCACGTGAGTTCCGTGTCCCATCGGATCTTCCCAAGACTTGGACCATAATCCGAACGGGTATCCGGAAAGAACTCCACCAGCAAAGTCACGATGAAGAGAGGTCATACTTCCGGAATCCAAACCCGTGTCCGCCATAGAGACGATCTGATTGCGACCCGTAAATCCGGCGGCCCAAGCAGCATCAAATTTCATCACCCGAGTTCCGGACTCTTCGCCTTTAAGGTCCGAGTAATCACCGGCAACCAAGCTCGTTACTTTTCGCACCAGGTCTCCCTCCAAAGCATAATGGAAGGACTCCACTTCAGGTGCAGGCTGAATGTGCTCAACCCCCGTCAGCGCCGCGACCTGAGCCACGCTTCCTCGAGGAATCCAAGCAGCAACATACTTTCCATCAACAACTTGAAGCGCTACTTGAGGGTGCAGTGCCGCGATCTTTTCAGCAATCGCCTCACTCTCCATGGCCGTGAACGCTTTGACTAAAACATTCACGCCTTGATCTTTATTGAAAATGCTTGCCGCTGCGAAATCGGAGCTGATTTTATAATGAGGCGCATACTTCACGATGGCTTGGATCTCAGAGTGAGAGTTCATGTATTTTCCAAGAGCCGCCGCAGTACCTCTCACAACTAGAGCATCATCAGGCAGATAACCAAAGACTGAAAAAGTCTTCTGCAGATTTCTTTTATCTTGCTCTGTGATCGCCTTTTTAAACTGAACGATGTAATCAGAAGCCTGACCATCCTGACTCCACAAGGCCGCAAAGCTCTGCCTATGAGCTACAGTGTTAACATTACCAGCATTTAGACGCAGAATGGTTCCTGCATGAGCTACACTCATCACTAATGTCGCAACAATAAAGGACACTGAGAAATTTCTCACGAGATGTTTCATATTGATGTTTCCCCCTCTTAGGGAAAAATCAGATCACGACGATAGTCGAGCATCAACTCTGAATTTTCATGATGCGCCGACTAATCTTTTTTGGAATTTACAATTTATGAGCCATCACAGCCAAAGAAATATTTCCGGCCATTCTTCCTTTGGCATTCATACCGACTTCCATCTCTTGATTTTCAGGAGCAAAAATTTGCACACGCTCGGAAGCTCTCTCCTGCCCACGCACTCGTCTTGTCACCAAGACCTCCATGAGCAGACCTTTTTTACTCTGTTGTTGGGATTTTTTTGCAAGCACTTCAACAAGAGTCTCGACCTGCCCATCGTCGGAGAACTGACTGACGTAACTTTTTTTTCCAGATCGAGCGACTGTGTTCACAGAAATCGGCGATTGCCCTTTTAAATTCAGTCGCATATTTACTTTGTACGCAGGAGCCGCAAACACGCCCCCACTCCAGATTATAGACCCCAGTACCCCCAAAAGGAGGACGCTCTTCACTGCTTTGGCACTCATCAGAACACATCCTTGTGTAATTAAAAGCCCTTCCAGGATGACAAACTTCCCCTCCCCACGCCAGCAAAAGGTGCCTGGTGATTTTTTACGCCTACACCGCGTTAAGACCTTGTAATAAAAGGCTCTTCCTACTTCATGAGAAGATCATGACACAGTATTGCCGTAAAAAATCACCAGGCACCTTGGAGGGCGATTTGGTCGGCTATGTAGCCTAGGATTTGGGAGAGGTGGCCGCGGTTGGCCCAGACATCCCAGTTGGAGGGTTTTCCTCGCCAGCGCAGGGCGAAGTGGGCTTTTTCCCAGAGGGTTTCCGGAGGCTTGCCGTAACGTAGAATGTAGGTGAAGAGATCGAGGAGATCGCCCTCTTTGAGGCTGCCATCTTGCAGTTGCTCTTGGGCTAATTCCATCAAAATGCCTTTGAAAGCCGGGAAGGCCTTCACCGCCTCTGAAGTTGAAATATAACCATCACGATTCGAATCAAAACGGGCATACATCATCTCAATGTACTGAATCACATGCGGAACCAACGCAATATGCTCCACCAGAGCCCTGCCATCGTCCCTCGGCAGATAGCCCGCCGCCTTAAAGATGTTATTCATGTAGTAAGCCCACTCATCCTTCGAAGACTTCTTCAGATAGTCCACATACTCCGGCGTGGCCCCCATCACCTTCGGCATCGCCTCTTTGTAGGCCGATCTCACACAGCTGAGCTTCACACGAGACTCATTGGTAACTCGCTCGCCTTCTTTAAAGCAGCTCTTTAACAAGCTCGGACGAAGAAGCGTGTCTAAATGCATTCCCGAATTGATCATCGTCACAAGGTCCGCCAACTCCGAATAAGAGGCTAAGGTGTTACCATCTGCATGTGGCATGAAAATATTGGCTTCCCGGAAACGCGATGAAATAAACGAGATATTCGAAGGTTGAATCAATCCCAACTCGACAACCACCGGCTTCAGTTTTGCAAAAGCGGCTTCCGCCTCTGCCAAAGTCACACCCTGATAATTGCGCAATCGCTGCAAATCCCCCGTAAACGAACGCAACAAAAGCCGAGAAAGAGCTCGACTGATATTCAACTGCGACAAACTCTGCAAGTTGTAGACACGCTTAAGATCCGTTGAAATCTCCAACAACCCCTCTTTGTCCACTGTCATCGGCACAGCGGCCAGCAAAGAAAGCGTCATCTCCTCGATTCCCTGAACTAGAAAATCAGAGGCTCCTGTCTTTTCTTTCTGCAACATCTCGCGCAGAGCTGTCACACTCCAGCCACGACCACCATTTTGTTTTTTCCAGCCAACAACCATCTTCTGAACATCCAGCCAGACCTGCAGTTCACTGCGAACCACCTCGACCGATTCAAAACTCAGAGCATGAGGCACATGCCCCGCAAGTCTTTTTGCAGGGTCTACCATAATATTATTCACCAGAACTTCTAAAAGCTGCTTCAACACTTCTTGACTGAAACCCTTGGGCAGAATGTCCATTGTAACTAAATGCTGACCGATGCGACTCAACTCCGCCACCGTGAATTTTTGCGACGGCTTCTGCGCTATTAAATCGTGAGCAATATCTAAACTCTGATTGGCAAATACAGAGAGAGACCGTAACGTCTGTGGCTGATTCATCTCTTGGCCGTTTATAAAATAATTATAATACAGCCCATCTGCATACAGTCGAGCCACGAACTTCAGCATCGCGCTCCAGCCCTCACGATGCAAAGAGGAATCCTCACCACCTAAGATCATATTCTTCACATCCACCACTAAAGGCAGATACTTCTGCACCACAGCTGTGAGATTCTCCGCAGCCACAGGGTAAAGTGTCTCCACCTCCCGCGCCAACAAGAGCAAATCATTCAAATCATAAGAGCCCTCAAAAAGCTTCCCAACCTCACCGACCGCAGAATGAAAGACCTCTTGAGACTCCAAAAAGATGTCCTGAGCTTCATCATAGTCGTAATAATCCGGCTCCCATTCTCCCCCGTATATCGAGTAGTAGGGCAAGAATTTTTCTACAAGCAACTTGAGATGTCCCACTTTCAGTCGCGCTCTTTCAAAGTCTTCAGTTGTGAAAGACTCCGTGCTGCCGCCAAAAAAGAGCCGCTTGATTTTCATCGTCTCATAGACCAGCCCATCAGAAACCTTCAGTTCCGGCCAGACAGTTTGAAATGTGACAAACAGATCCGTGACTTCCTGACGAGAGACCAAGCCCTCCGGCTTTTGCGCCACGAGATCTTGGAAAACTGAAAGCATGTCCTCTATCGTGCGAGCCAGATAAGACAACCTATATCCAGTCCCCGTCTCCGGAACTGCTTTGATAAAATAATAGTAGCGCAGATACTGAATATAACCTCGCGATGCCAACAGAGACAGACGGCTCCACTCTCGCGGCAAAACGATGTTCTCATCGCCTCCAGCCAGGGCTTTTTTCACTTTTTGCACGATAGGCATGTATTTGGTCATGACTTTCGGAAATTGCCACTCTTCACCGAAGAACTTTCCAAGCTCTTGTGTGAACACGACAAAGTCGGAAAGGCGATAACCCTGACCGTTTTTCTCGATCAAAGAAGCCAACTGCCGAGCCGCTTTTTGCACTTCTTTATTTGCTTCTTCAAAATAGGTGACGTTGCTTTGGCGAGCACTTTTCTCCAGTGCTGACCAATTGAAGGAAAGAATCTTCATATAGGGATTCAACCCTACCGTCATGTCTCGCAACTCACCGAAGAAACGAATCAAACCACCGATTTCTTGACGAGTCAGATAATCAGCCCGCCCACCGATGAAGACCATCTTCAGCTTCATAAATTCAGCCTGCAAAGCTGGAGAAACCGTTTCACCTTTTGAATTATCCAAAAAGTTTTTTTCTAAAAAAGTGGCCAGTTCTTGAGGCGTATAGCGATCCGCAGAGCGCCCTCGAACATAGCGCTGGAATTTTTCAACAGCTCCGATCACACAGTTCCAAGAAGCCTGAAGCTCTTCTTTTTTGGCTGTTCCCTGCAAGAAGCCCTCAATCACCGGCTTCGTTTCAGAAAGACATCGAGTACCCGCAAACTCTTGACTCGTCGGCGGAGGCGGTTCCTCCCCCACTTTGCTATCGCAGCCCGAAAGAGTCAGGATCACTGCAAGACCGCCCACGACTCCCCAGATATTTTTTACCACTCCATGCCATTTAGAAAACATAAGTCATGCCTCCATACACTCGGTCGTTGGCACGATACTGATTTAAGAAACTCGAGCTTCGGTAGTTCTCATCCTGAACTCCCAAGACATCACCGCCGACAACCACTGCCCATTGTTGACTGGGATAGAAGAGAAACTCCGTGTTCAACAGAGACCCTCTCTGGTCATAATCATAGAGATACTTCAAACGCGTGACCAACGGCTTACGCCATAATGAAGCCAACTGTCCCTCCATGCGGAAAGACAACGCATTGGTGAACTTCAAACGCTGATCAAACAACGTGAAGTCATCCGGATCCCCGTCCGCCAGAATATCCGTGATACCACCACCATCGACTTTGAGATACTCGAACTGAATAGCAATAGTGCGACTGATAATATTAGACAAAGAAAAATCAACTGAAGCCGCATAGGCTTTGATCGCTTCCAACTTTTGAATAGACCAATCGGGATCAGGCCTTTTTTCAATAGGTGCATCTTGCAGATAGGAAATGGCCACTTTCACATTGGAGAAGGAATAACCGACATCAGCAGAGTACAGAGTGTGATAGGTCACATCGGGAGACACCGTCACGTCCACCTGGTCTTGATCGATGGTCTTAAAGTTTTTTCTTTTAAGGATGAGATCATTAACGGGAAGGTATCCTGCACTGAGAACCATCCACGGTCCACTCTCTTTTTGCCCCAAACGGCCCATGATTGCTGTGGCCCCATTTCCCGTGAGTTTGGCCGCTTCGGGAATATCCAACTCGTAACGAATATTATTGATCCGACTATTGAAATCGTAGTCGCGAGACGGAGCTCGGTACCAACGGCTATCGGACACCAATCCTCCGGACTCTTCTCGGATATCCGGTCCCATGCTCGGCACAAAAAACGGAGTCGCAAACAGGACCACTTCCCAGCCGGACGTGTTGTAGTCCGCAAAGAATCCGGTCAAACCCTGGTCTTCCGGACGGAGGGCATCAATCGCGAAACGAGGTTGCCACAGTCCGAGT
>JBCECD010000110.1:0-7154 GCA_039206745.1 Bdellovibrio sp.
ACCAGCTTATGTTCCAAAAAGTCCGCGCGGCCCCGCTGCGCGGGTGGGCGTTAATGCTCCAGTATATTTTAGATCACAGTGATAAGCAGATGACTCTTAAGGAGATTAACGACTTTTTGGAAAGTAAAACGTCGGGAGTGGACAGATCTAGTATTTATAGAAATCTTGAATCTTTTAAAAAGCTGGAGATCATCAGGGAAATCAAAGCGAAAGGTGTTAAAAAGCAGTTTCAATATATTTTTGACCAAAAAATCCATGACTATTTTATTTGTAAATCTTGTGGAAAGCTTGTTCGAGGGAAGCGTCATCTTTTTATTAAAATTGAAACGGCTCTCAAAGCTGTCCCCGAGTTTTCCGATACAGGACTATCAATAGTGTTCTATGGACATTGTCCAAGCTGCAAAAAAACTAAAAAGAGATAAATGCAACATGTTGCATTTAAACAAAATCGTGTAGTAAGATGTTCCTATGGAAGAGCAAAACTATCAGACAACGGATTTTGTCGTAAAGCTTGATTGCTGTGGGACCACTAAGACAGTAAGTATTAAGCCAGTGGCTATTTTAGAGGGCTTGTTGCACGAGTGCCGACGAACAGTGCAGTGTCCAGCTTGTCATAAGATTGTTATTCTTCAATTTAGCGCATCAATTACAACAACAGTTGTCAGTGAAGAGGTTCTTGGTACGGACGAAAATTAGCCGTCTGGTGCATATTTTTGAGGTCATTTTTGAGCACAAAATGTAAAAAATAGCTGTGTTCAATATGAACTCGGTATTAAAATAGTTATAAAAATACCAAATATATTCATAGTTTTGGCTTTAAATATAAATCTTCCCATGAGAAATAGTGTCAGTCTTTATCAAGTTCCTGGCTGGTCTGGATTTGATGACAGCGAGCAGACCCTTATTTCTAAAAGAGGTGTCTATATTCTGGAGCCGTCCGGCTTTATGCGTATTCATCAAAACGCCTCTGCGGATCTTATTTCCGCGAACAGGGATTCTAACATTGTGCTGTACCGGATATTAAAAAATGGAACAGATTTTAAGATTCAAAATCCTGAAGACTCTGTGATGGGGATATGGAAAGAGAATTTTATTCTTATGATTAATCTCTCTACAAACCAGACCTTCGAAGTTCGAATTCCGTAGTTCCACTAAATTTGGGGATTCTTTTGTGTGTCGGCTTCCAGCTATCAGGATCAGGAATAACTTTAAGCCACCTTGATATTGACTCTAAGAAAAGCACTCAAGACCGCAGTCCCCGACGGATGTATTCAACAATAAGCGATTGGTATTTTCGATTTTCTGTTTTAGCCTTGAGTTTAAGACTGCGCAGAATGTTGTTGGGAATACGCAGGCTGATAGGTACGGTCGGCGCGTCGACATCATGAGCCATTGTTCTGATGTCTTCCAGAAATTGAATGGCCTCTTCCGGAGAAATGCGAGAGACTTTTTTTTGTAAAGAGCGCCTACTTTTTTTCATGAAGTTTAGCCTTTATATTTTGTGCGTCTATAAGGTCCTGAGGTCTGTCAGATGCAGTTTTCATACGCAGCAGTTCCTTCAAGGTTGCTACTGTCACCTTTTTCCCGCGGATGGAAATTCGCTCTGTATCTAAATCTTTCAAGTTCTCCGTGATAAGAATATCAACCTGACGTGAGGGATTGCTAAAATCTACAAAAGACCATGCGATTAGATTGCGTTTATCAATATACTCTTTACGCATTTTTATAATATCTTGTCCTCTTATAGGAAGACGAGATTGAAGCCCTAAGCTAAGTAAAGTCTTTTCTGCTAATTCGAAATCTTTCTGCGTAAGTGTTAAAACAAAATCCACATCCACAGTCGCACGAACCAAGCCATGTAAGGCGAGGGCGTATCCTCCTACTAGAGCATATTTGAGGTTTTCTTTATCAAAAGCTTCGATGAGTTCATAAAACAGCATTTAGATATTGTATATACTTGTATATACAATATCAAGAGGAGTATTGAAAATACGCTCAGCATATTATATGAATATGCTGTGTCTACCATGAGTGCTAATATAATCTAGTAATTCCAGATAGTTAATAAACGAAAAAAATAGATGAATTGTCTCGCTTGCCTTATCCAGCCGACTGTTAGATCGGGAATAACTCTATCTGCTTAATCGCCGCGAATCTGTCGAGTTCTCTTCTGCATTCCTGCAAATATGGAGTCGGCAATATGTTGAGGAAAATCAGATGGAAGTTCAGACGTGACTCGAGAAATGATAGAGGGAACTTCCGCGAGGACTTCATCGAGAATCAATTCCATTTGCTCACTGCTGATACGGCAGCTCTTGGCTGTTTGAAGGAAGTGTCTTCTGCTGATATCTCTGACGCGATAATAATTTTTATCTCCAAAAGACATGGCCATTTTAATTTTCTCTTCTTGAAATTGTTCGCTGTCGATGAAGGGTTGAGCGGAAAGAATGTCATAGAGTGGTGTCATAATAAAACCCGCAGGTCCCCAACGGAGACTGAAATTTTTTGCATGTCCATCAATGGCTGCCAAAAGAAGAAATACGACTTGGGATTTTAAAAAGTTTTTCCTGTCATCTTCGTGCTGGAGGGACTCGTTGAGGATATCCATGATTTGAACGATACCGGGTCCGCCGTCAGTCTGGTATTTCTCGAAGGAGGCCACGCCAAAAGCTTGGCAGAGATCTTCTTGTGGAATGCGAATCAGAATGTCGGAGTTCAACCAGGTCCTATCGAAGCGTTTTACAGACAACACTTTGACGTCATCAAAATGAACTATTTCGCAATTTGCTACAGGAATACCGAAAGCACGGACTATTTTTGAGCACAGCCATTCATTCTCGATGGAGTCGGCGAAGTTCAAACCTTTTTGAATCTCCCCCATAGGAGGTTTCAGAATATGGGTTGTCGGTGTGGCATCTTGGGGTATGTACCACTTGTTATCGACTTTAAGAAAGGCTGTTTTTTCCTGGGCCCCTGCAATGGAAAGTCTGAAATTATCTTCGGTGGAGGTGGCTAGGGGAGTGTTGTGCAGTCTTCTTATCCTCTCAGCAATTGCGGATTGGGTGAGAGGAGTGCCATGCACCTTTTCAAGGTGAGGTGGGGGCTCGTCCGCTCGAATAAACTGAAGAGCGCCCACGCAATCTCGACCGACAACGGTTAAAAGGTCAAAGACATGGTCAGATTCTGCTTTCATTCGCGCGGCGATTCTTTGTCGGATGGAGACGTTATCGGGTAAGAGATTGTCAAAGTAGGCGTAGATTTCGTTGCCAACATAGGGCTGTTCTCGCAGAGGAAGACTTCGGGATATGGGGAAGCTTGAGGATCTGCTTAACCAGAAATCGGAATAGTGAAAGGAAAGATTTTTTTGTGCTGGATATGCCAAAGTGCCAACGAAGAGCCCGTTTAAATAGATATTCAAAGGAATCGATGACGATTTTTTAGCCATCTAAAAAAGTCCTTCGAGGCTGTTTTGATTTTTTACTGGTCGCTCTGTTACAGTTAAATCTAAGTTTAAAGCGGTCAGGATTAGCAAGAGAGTGGTGATGGTGGTTTTGCTGGCATCACTTTCAATCTTGGAAATAGTCTTTTGTGTTACCCCAGCCTTCTTAGCTAAATCAATTTGCGAAATCTTCTGCAACTTTCTGTGTCTGCGAATGACACTTCCCAGTTGTTTTATGGATCTGACATTTATAGTTTGCATGTGATCGCTCCAGGGATAACGAATACTTCAATTATACCCTACTGGATATAAAATAAAAATAAGTAGACAAGGGTATAGTGAATATTTAAACCATGGTCTGTAAAAATAAAAATATACCGAGTGGGGTATATTTTTATTTTATACCATAATCGGTATAAAAATGAATATAATTTATTAATTTCAAATAGATAGTAAATTCAAATTGCTTAAATTTTCCCGCAAACTTTATGCAGGAAGTTCATTCAGGCAAATGAAACTAATCTGCCGGCCTGATTTATCTCGGTCTCGGCGATAAGAGTGGTATTGAGGATCTGTCATTGTATCAGCAGGGAAAGTCTGAATATGTTCTGCTAAAATGTGATGCTGTTGTAGCTGCGCACGCACGACTGCTCCCAAATCCACACGCACTTTTGAACTCTCCAAAACATCAATGTAGGAGTTGCGTTCACTCGGACTCAAAGGTCCCAAGCTGGAAAGAATTAAATCGCGCACATCATTTTCCACTTCGAAACTGGAGCGTTGGATATGAGGACCAATGAATACACGCAGATCGCGCATTTCAGAGCCTTCTGTTTGAAGCTGCAAAAGTGTCTTGGGCACAATACGGGAAGCCACACCTCTCCAGCCTGCATGAATTCCAGCGACTGCGCGGCGAACGGGATCATAGAAAAAGACAGGCATGCAATCAGCAGTGATCACACACAGAGCCAGACGCACTCGCGAAGTGAAGTGAGCATCGGCAATTACGGGAGGATCTAAAAGAGGATCAGTGGATTCCACGATGGCGTCACTGTGGATCTGCTTGAGGCGAACAAATTCATAGTGCGGGTAAGCGGCTCGCAAAGAGGACCACTGGGCCTCTTTGTTGCCGAACAAAAGAGTGATCTCTGGAGTCTCAAGCTCTTGTCCATAATGAGTGGTTTTTAAATTCACCGCAACCCCCAGCGCTCCAAGAGTTGAAATATCTCCGGCGGCCAATCTTGTTGAAAAGACATTCTCTCCTGAGTCCGAGGATGAGTAAATCCCAATTCACTGGCGTGAAGCAGAAAGCGTGGTAGATTTTTAACATCTTCCTGAACGCTGCGAGCTTCGGCTCTCTGCACTTTTTTATTTGCTCCATAGAGAGAATCGCCAGCGATAGGAAAGCCTTGCTCAGAAAGGTGAACACGGATTTGATGTGTACGGCCAGTTTCCAGTTTGAGTTTAAGATAACTCAAGCCATGACTTCTCTTTAGAACCTCGTAATGAGTCACGGCCCACTTCCCAATAGCTGGTGGGGAGTGAGGATCTTTTAGAATCTTGCGGTCAGGTCCTAGCACAGAAGCATAGCGCTTGCGATCCGTTGGATGACGGGCCAAAAAACTTTTGATGGTTCCTGAAAGCTGCGCCGGAGTTCCCAGGCAAACGGCATTGTAAATGCGATGAGTGGAGCGCTCTTTAAATTGAAGAGTCAGAGCTTCATGTGTTTTATCATTTTTGGCCACCACCATGATACCGCTGGTTTCTTTATCCAGTCGATGCACAATCCCAGGCCGCTCTTCGCCGAACTTCATGGAAAGATCGCTGGTATGAGCCAGCAGGGCGTTGACCAAAGTGTCTTGCTCATGTCCCGCTGCTGGGTGCACAACCAAGCCGGCAGGTTTATTGATGACAATCAGATCCGCATCTTCATACAAAACATCCAAAGCCAAGGCAAAAGGTTGAAGCCCAGAAGGTGTGGACTCCGGGAGATGCAACTCCAGAGCATCGGAAATTTTCACCACGGCTGAGGCTTTGCCTGACTTGCCATTAAGAAAAACCAGTTCGGAATCAATGAGGTGCGAAGCCCGTGAACGCGTTCCCACCTCCGGCAACAAAGCCAAAGCTTTGTCCAGGCGCAGACCATTCATTTCTTCGGTTACGAGCATCGAGATTTTTTGAAAAGATTTATTTTTTTCCAAGACCGTTCTTGAAATTTTTCATGTAAGCATCGGCCACTTTTTTATCATCCAGGCCGAGGGCCTTCGCCAGTTGCACAACATATCCTCGTACAAATACAGTGGCGGGCAGGTTGGTCGGATCCATGTTTTCAATGGCTGTGATATAGTAGGAATTGATTTTGGTGATATCACTCAAGCGTTGAGCGGAAAACTGTTTGTACTCACGAACTTTTTTAAGGAAGGTCCCATCCCAGTCGGTGCGAGCGGCGATCTCCTTTTCAAAAACCTCGTCTTTTTTATAAGAATTGGCAGGCTTTTCCTGTTTTGGTTCAGGATAAATCTGGCGGCTGGCTTCGAGGACAGAAGCATAAGTCAAATCGTTCAAGGAAGCGCGGCCACTCAAAAGACGTTGATCGTAGATATTACGCAAGATTTTATTGCCGAGAACTTGATAGGCTTCTTCAATCAAAACCAAAAGTTCTCGTGCTTCTTGCTCGGAAAAAATAGTGTAGATAGCATGATTCTCGCCAGAATAGGTCATACGAGCCCGCTCATAGGCTGTGGTCACTTCATGCTGAGGAGCATTTGCAGTGACTTCGAGGATTTGATAATAATTATAGCGAGACGTTTCCTGCATCTTAACTATTATATTACGGCTCGAAGCTCTTCTGGATCAATAAGTTGTTTGCATGCGGTCAAAAATTGTCCCGCCAGTGGGGTAAAAGGGTGTGCCATGAGCACATGTTCCCTCGTACGCATCGACTGCCACACTGCATTGTCGAAATCAATGCTGCCCAGGAAATCAATACTTAAGTCGTAGTACTTATTGCACACACTTCTCATTGAGTGGCCCAAATTTTCATGAGAAGAGCTGCGGGAAGAGTTCATAATCAAGTGCAAAGGTGTTGTTGCAAGAGCTTCAAACAAATCAGTGTGCAGGCCTTCCTGGTTTTTCACATAAGCGCGGAAAGAAAAAGGTTTATTCAGAGTGCGCTGGCGATGATTGCGTAAAGTGGATATCAAAGCCTCATAAGCTTCGGGTGTGGAATTCTGACGAAGTGAGTGACACACATAAGACTCAACGAAGCGATAAGTCTTTTCAATGCTGGTTAACTCAGGAGTGGTGATCAAGAATTTTTCATCCGCGTTTCTAAACATCTCGAGATGTGTTTCTAAAGCGCCGGCCCCCAGATCCACTACAACATAATCGGCGCGCAATTTTTTAATTTCAGGCAGCAGAGCTGTCATCTGCACCAAAGAAAAATCTATCGGTGTCCAGGCATCCCAGAATCCTTGAATATAAGACAGACGGGGATGGGCTGTAGGAATGACGATCTCTTGAAGGCTCTTAGAGCCTTCAAAGAAATGGCGGATGTTCATGTGCGAGGGTTGCAAACCCAATGAGGTGTGTACATTCGCTCCACTGAGATCTAAATCCAAAACAACAACAGAGTGACCGAGTTTAGAAAGAGTAAGACCCAAGCTGGTAGAAACAAAAGTTTTACCAACACCACCTTTACCAGAGGCAACCACCC
>JBCECD010000111.1:0-6996 GCA_039206745.1 Bdellovibrio sp.
ATTGAAAATTCGGGTATTGCTCAAGAGTCCTCGGAATACTCGAATAAATCGCTGAGCCAAGCTGAAGGGTTGATGCGTATTGTGGATGTCCTGGAGGCGGAGCTTCTCGGCGCAGCCAAGAGCCAAGCTCTTCATGCCGCCGTCGCAGACCATCTCAATATTGACGATGCCATTCATGCACATTTGCAATGGAAAGGTCGGCTTAAAAACTTCATTTCAGGCAATAACACTGAGCAACTCAAAAGTTCTGTAGTCTGCCAAGATGATAAATGTCAGCTGGGACAATGGATCCACGGCCCTCAAAGCAATTCTTATCACAATAAACCTATTTTCAAGGTGCTTCAAAGAGAACATGCTCTTTTTCATAAAGCAGCGGGTGAAATTGTGAAAGCGGTGGAAAACAATGATCCCCAAAAAGCCCAAAAACTTATGGTGGCTGGAGGTGAATTCGACACCCGAACGCAGAATACCATCTCTGCTTTACAAGATTTGCAAGATAAGAAAGCCAAAGTCGCCTAAAGGAAACTATGATCTTTCTTGCGCCCTTGATATTCCTCTGCGCGATTTAGTTGCCGAGGCGAAAGACCGTACACCTCTGTTGTTTTCAGATCCTTAAGAGCCTCATCGAGACCTCTACGCCCCTGCAAAACATCGGTGTAGTTTTTGATCTTACGAATCAATTCAGCCCCGGATTCATGCAAGGCCTCGAAGCGAATTTCACCCAAACCTTTTCGCTTCCAATCATTCAGATAAGGCAGTGCCGTCTGTGCACTGGCATTGTACATGGTATTTCGACACTCTTGATCCGGCTTGATCCAATGATAGTTTCCAAATTGATCCTTGAGCTGCACCTTGTGTTTTTCACAGGGCTTGCCACAATCCCGGTAGCTTTTGCCCTGACTTAAGAAAGCGGCAAACACACAATGCTCCATGTGAAAACTCGGCATGGATTGATGGATGGTGATCTCCGCACGAGCAGCATCAATATTCTCGAGAAGGCTCACGGTCTGATCAAAATTCAAATCATAGGACAGACAAACTGAGTCGAGGCCTTTTTTAAGCAGATAATCAAAGGTCTGATGATTGGTCACATTCAGACTGAAATCGCCCTTCAATCGTCCTTTGAATTCCTGCACATTTTTGAAGTAATACAAAGCCCCTAAATTTCGGATGAGGATAAAGTCAGGATTCAAACTGTGAATGATTTTAAGATTGATATACTCCTGAGGCTTTAAAATCCGAGTCGTCGCAATCCCCACAGGAATGGACAAAGATTTTATCTTCTCAACCGATCCCTGATAGTCTCGTCCAAACTCAAAGTCTAAACACACCGAGAGGATGCGAGATATTTCCAACTCCCCAGCCTTCACCCCTGCGACAAAGTCCCACACCTGCTCTTTATTTCTTAAGAGCACATTCAAACCCATTTGAGACGAAGGCTCCTCGCCATTCACCGGCTCTCGCACAGGCCATTTCATTTCTGTCAGAGCAAACTCCCGGTCAAAATCAATACGATTCTCACGGCGCTTTTTCATCAACTCAGCAAAAATGTTCTGTCTTAAATTTTTAATTTCCTTATGATTCAGGAAAAGATCTCCTGAAATATCAGCGCGGAACGACTCTGGCAAAAGCACCAGCGCCGTCTGCGATAAAGATGAAAACTCTTCCAACAAAAGTTCCGCACTCAAGGGGCGCTTTTCCGCTCTTTGCAAAAGACTTTCAGTCTCCATCGTCACCGTAAAACGACCGTCCTGAACCACAGCTCGCAAAGGTTGACCTTCACTCAATGTCAGATGCACGGACACGGGACTTTTCCTGGACATCTCTCGATCAGTTAAAGTCCTCTCAATCTCTTTTTTCTGGCTGCGATCATGAGTCAAATAAACAGGCGAGCCGATGGCACTTGCTTCAATCCGCAGTGCCGGAGCTAAAGCCACCTCCACACCCTGCCCCTTGCGGCGAAGGGAGTAAATGGACGAACCTTTTTTCTCCCCTCTTTCCAACCAAGAGACTCCATCTCCATTTTCCAAATCGAGAGCGGCATCCATGATCTCGAAAGACATCGTATTTTTATAAACAGACGTCACCGTTCCAATATGCAAGCCGCGATGAGAGCTGAAGGTTCCATCGACCAGATTCTGGTGATCCACACCGTGCAGCCAGCCACTAAAGAACCCACGCGAGTACTCCACTGCCATTTTACTTTTTTCGCTCTGCACTTCTTTTTCAGAAAGATCTCTCTGCTCCAAAGTAAGATCTATAACTTTACGATAGGACTTCGCCACCTGGGCTACATACTCTGGACTTTTAAGGCGACCCTCAACTTTAAAACTCTTCACTCCCAACTTCATGAGCTCAGGAATTTCAGCGAGGCCGCAGAGATCCTGCGGAGAGACCAGATAGTTGCGATCGACCATGTTCTTGGTCGCGCCATCGACAATCAAATCATAGCTAAAACGACAACTTTGAGCACATTGCCCGCGATTGGCGGAGCGTCCCCCCAAAGTTTCGGAGGTGAAACACTGACCGGAATAGGAAACACAGAGAGCCCCATGAACAAAAACCTCCAATTCTTTTTGACTGCGTTCAGTGATGAGCTTGATTTCAGAAATAGAATTCTCTCGCCCCAAAACAAAGCGCTTGATATCCAAGTCCTCGAGAAAAGACATCGCCAGCTCATTGGTCACCGTCATCTGCGTTGAAGCATGGATCACTTGTTCGGGGCACATGGTCTTGACGATCTTGACCAAGCCCAAATCCTGAACAATCAAGGCATCAGGCTTCAAAGGCAAAACTTTTTGAATGGCTTCGACCACCGCCGGCAGTTCATTTTCAAAGATCAGAATATTAAAGGCGAGATTCACCTTCACACCATGAGAATGGCACAGCTCAATGATATGGCGAAGCTCTTCCAATTCGAAGTCATAGCTGCGTCCCCGGGCATTGAAGCCAGGAAAGCCGACATAGATTGCATCAGCTCCATTGTGAATAGCCGCTTTGGCCATTTCAATCTGACCAACGGGCAAGAGCAATTCAAAATCAGAGGATTTCATGCAGACCTCAGGGAAGTTAGAGTTCAAGTACAGACTGTGCTTTACAGTCTAACTCCTAGTTCGGCAAGAGGAGGATGCACACTGGGAAAAGAAGAAAGGACAACTGACTTCTTTATCTATTATCTGACTAACTATGTGGCTCCCATCTGACTGATATCCGGCCGTTATTTACTATTATCTGGCCGGATCTGCGTTAAACGATCAGAGCGCCATTGACCCGCACCGCAGGCCCTAAACTCAAATCTTTCTCAAAACGCTGCCGGAAAAGAGGTGGATAGAGCATCACCACGGTCGAGCCCATTCTAAACATCCCCAGTTCGTCTCCCTTTTTAACAGGAATAGCCGGCGTATAGTTTTTATGCAGGAAAATATGCGGCCCCTTCTGGTTGCCCTTGATCTGCGAATCAAAATGCAGGCTGATATAACCCACATTGGTGGCACCGACAAACATCACTCCCACAGGCCCCAGATCCGTTTCAATTTCAACCAACACTCGCTCATTCACAGTGAAGAGATTGCGCACATTGCGCGTGCTCCATTCATTCACCGGCCACAAATGCCCGGGCATATAACGCACATTGGTGATTTTTCCCTCGACGGGCGAATGAACACGATGATAATCCGTCGGACACAGATAATAGGTCATGAAATATCCACCCACCCATTTTCTCTGCCAATCCGGATCCTGAGTAAACTCTTGGAGATAATAGTTTATACCCTTGGCCTGCACCAAAGTTCCTTTATCCATCGGCCCCGATTGTGTGATGACACTGTCAGCAGGGTGCACAGCCCAGGACTCTGCCACGGGCCTGAGACCCGGCTTCAGACGGCGTACAAAAAAATCACCGATGGATTTGTAGGAAGTATAGGGGTGCTCCGCCTCTGCGAGATCAATCTTATACATCCAGGCAAAGGTGCGAACCGAAAGACGAGTCCACCAAGTCGGCCCTTCCCAATGCATAAAGTGACCAATCCAGCGGCTTAAACGACGTTTTGGAAGAATTCTTGTAATCACAGACATGGAAATCTTTATATCCAATCTCGAGTCCTTTGTCACGGGAAGAGCAATAGGTTAAAACCCAGCCCTGACAGAAAGAGATTCATGGCAAAGATCATACAAAATCTGGAAATTCCCATTGACCAAGATCTGGAGGAAAAGCTCCAGTGGATGATGCCAGAACACGGCCCCTACCGCATCCTTCGCCAAAGTGTCGATGCCCGGCGCTCTCACTCCCCGCACTTTGTTTACTCCATCGAAATCGCGGAAAAAGGAGAACATCTCGATCTTCCTCAGTTCGATTTAGAAAAAATCACCCCTCCTCGGGAAAAGCCTCTGATCATCGGCTCGGGGCCCGCCGGCCTGTTTGCCGCTCTTCGCTTTGTTGAACGAGGCGTTCCCTGCGTTCTCTTTGAACGCGGCTCTGAAAGTAGCGAACGCATCAAAGGCATCAATCAGTTCTGGCGCTATGGCAAGCTCGATCCTCGCAACAATGTCTGCTTTGGCGAAGGCGGAGCCGGTCTTTATTCCGATGGAAAACTGATCACTCGGATTAAATCTCCACATATCCCCTATGTGATGAATCGCCTCGTGCAATTTGGCGCACCGGAAGAGATTCAATGGCTGTCCAATCCTCACGTGGGGTCAGATCGCATTCGCCGGGTGATCCCCAAGCTGCGCGAATTTCTCAAAAGCCATGGTTGTGAGATTCATTTTAACACTCAGGTCACAGAAATTCTGACAGAAGCTCGTCAAGTCGTGGGTGTTAAAACCGAACAGGGCCAAGAATTTCACTCTCATCATGTCCTTCTGGCAACAGGTCACTCGGCCACAGATATGATCGAGCATTTGCAAGAGATGGGCGTGCACCTCGAGGGCAAATCTTTTGCTATGGGGTTACGAGTAGAGCACTCCCAAGCCGCTATCAATAAAATTCAATATCGTCAGTTCTCCGAGCATCCCAAGTTAGGAGCCGCCAACTACAAATTGGTTCATCACGATAAACCCTCTGGCATCGGTGTTTATTCGTTCTGCATGTGTCCCGGTGGCTATGTGCTCTCCTCAGGAACTGAAGCCGACGGTATTGTCTGCAACGGCATGAGCAACTACAAACGCAACTCCCCTTTTGCTAACGCTGCCATTGTTGTCAGCATAGATCATGATAAAAATTTTGGTGCGAAAAACACCTTTGCTGGCTTGTCTCTGCGCCGCGAACTGGAAACCAAGGCCTATCAAGCTGTCACTCAACAGGGTGGATCCCGCGAACTGCCGGCGCAAAATCTTCTCGATTTTCTTCAGGGCACTTCGAGTAAAAAAGGCCCTCGGGCCCTCATGGCAGGCTCCTCTCCTTCGGGGGCTTTGGCTGTGCGCTTTGAAGAGCTTCTTCCTTCTTTCATGCATAAAAAACTGCGCGAGGGTTTTGATAAGTTTCAGCTTAATATGAAAGGCTTTATCACCGAACAAGCCCAGGTCTATGGTGTGGAATCGCGCACCAGTTGCCCGGTGCGGATCACTCGTGATGAGGAGACACTGCAAAGCCTGTCCCATGCCGGCCTGTACCCCGTTGGCGAAGGTGCGGGTTATGCTGGAGGGATCACCTCGGCAGCATGCGATGGCATCCGCGTGGCCGAACAAATCATCTCCCAGTTGAAATAGATTGAAAGCATCCAACAAAATAACCAGCCCTTCGTAAGAATGTCTCATCACGAGACGCTCCACAAAGCTTCAACACTGATGTAATCTAATAAAACTATGAACCATAAAGCCTTGATCAAAATCGCTGTCTTAGGGGTTGTTCTCGCTCTGGCACTCAGCCTTCTCTCGCTGCTATTCCTCAACCGTGCGACGTCTACCCAGACAGCAGGCTTTCGCAACAACTTTCTTTCATTTTATGCCACCTCGATAGAGAGGCAGATCCGCGATATGAGCCTCGCAGAAGTTCGCCAGGCCACTCAACTCCTCAAAGAAGATCGCAACTTCCGCGGGCCGCCCCCCCCACCTCCATTTGGCGGACCACCGCCTCGGGACGATATGATGGGACCACCTCCACCACGACCTCCCTTTGAAGAGCGCAAAGGCTCCGTTCCCCCGCCCTTTGCCTATGGCGATAAAGAAGAGCGACGTCCGCCACCTCCCATGGGAGGCCGAGGTCCTGACATCTGGCTGGTGAGCGAACAAGGCGAAGTTCTGCATTCCCGCGAGAACTCAGAGTGGGATTTGCTGTGGGCCGATCTTCCTCGCCCATCACAATACGGAGAGATTCTTTCCAAGGAAGACTTCTTTCGTCTCTCGCCCACAATTTCTGTGATCAAGTTGAACACGGTGACACCTCTTTATATTGTGACCCGAGATAAGAGTCGCGATTTCTTAGCACCTCTTCTGATGACTCAGGCTGTGCTGACGGCTTCAATGATTTTCGTGGCTTTGCTTGTTTCTCTGGCCGCTCTGTTCTTCTATCTGCGACGCAAGTCCAGTGAAGCCCGCTCTGTCTTGCGTCGTCTCGAGCAAGGTGATCTCAAAGCCCGCTTTGAAATTCAACGCTTTGATGAGTTCGGGGAGTTGATGCTGGACTTCAATCGCATGGCGGAAGAAATTGAAAAACTCGTAGGCCGCATCCATGCCACCGAGAGCAAACGAAAAACCCTGCTGCAAGAAATCAGTCATGACCTTCGCACCCCTTTGACCAGTTTGAAGGCCAATTTTGAAACTTTACAAAATCACTATGATCGTATCAGCCCTCAGGACCGCAACTCGCTGTTCAATGTGCTGGTAAGTGAAATTGACTACTTCAAAGAGCTCATCGAAAAACTGATGACCATTGCCTCTCTCGATGAGCCTCATTTCAAAGCCAGTACGGAGGTGATCGAGCTCACCCCTCTGCTCCAGCAGGAGCTGAAAACACGGCAGGATTCTGTCGACAATAAAATCAGTTGGGAATTACAAAAC
>JBCECD010000112.1:0-6935 GCA_039206745.1 Bdellovibrio sp.
AACCTGTTATTGCTCGTCTGCATTCTCAAGGTCTTATCGTTGTGGAACGCCTTCCCGGTCCCGAAGAAAGTTTTGGTGTATGGCTCAAGCGCCTTGTCACCCGCGGTGAGGGATTGTTTCCAAAGCTTCGTACATAGAAGAAAAAGAGAATCAGAGGTCCGAGGGCCTCTGTCTTTTCGCATAGATCCATGTCCGTATTCTGGATGATCCTTGATGTAAAAAATCACCTGGCACCTTTTTCTAACTACGGGGCGTCATGACAGGGCGGGGGAGAGTCGGGAATATGCGGGTGTGCAAGAGATGAAGCGTGATTATATTTTGATATTTTCGGATGGAGCGTGTTCGGGGAACCCGGGACCTGGTGGTTGGGGTAGTGTGGTTTTGCTGCCGGAGGATCGGGTTTGGGAGTTGGGTGGCGGCGAAGCTTCGACGACCAACAATCGCATGGAAATGACGGCGGTTGTGGAGGCTTTACGCGCGATTCGGGATCTGCAAAAACCTGTGCATTTTTATACGGACTCGACCTATCTCATTCGTGGAGTCACTCAGTGGGTCTGGGGCTGGCGCAAACGCGGTTGGAAAACGGCGGAGGGTGCTGATGTCGTGAACCGTGATTTGTGGGAGGAGTTGATACAGCTCACTTCACAGCGGAGTGCCGCAGGGAAGATTGATTGGCGCTACTCCCGCGGGCATGTCGGAACTCCAGGAAATGAAAGATGTGATCGCATCGCTGTGGCTTTTTCCAAAGGACAAAGACCGGCTCTCTATGAAGGATCTCTCGCTACTTACTCTGTCGATCTCCTGCAAGTGCCGGCGGATTTCTCTCTGCCGGAGATGCGATCGCCGACGGAAAAAAAAGAAGCCTTTAGTTATCTCAGTAATATTGGCGGCCTGGTCTATCGTCATAAAACATGGCCATCCTGCCAACAGAGAGTTCATGGAAAATCGGGAGCTAAATTTAAAAAAGCGAACTCAGCCGCAGATGAATTGGAAATTCTAAAAGCATGGGGACTCCCGTCTCAAACACCCATTAAGGAGGGGTGAGGTCTATGGAAATAGCTCATCGTCAGATTCTTATCACTGGAGCCGCTCGCGGAGTGGGCAGAGGCTTTGCTAAAATGTGTGCCGAGGAAAAAGCCTCCCTGCATCTCGTTTTGAGACAATCTGATCCTGAGCTTGTGCAAGAGCTCGAAGCCTTGGGAGCCAAGAGTGTGACCGTGTGGATGGCAGACCTGCAAAGTCGGGGCAGTGTCGAGAAGCTGGTCGAAGAGACAAAAGGCATTCCCATAGATATTCTTTTTAATAGTGTCAGCCAACGGACAGAGGGTCTTTTGGAAGAGCAATCTGTGGATGAGATTTATCAGATGATGCAGATCAATCTGCATTCCGTGATCCATCTCACGCGCAGTATGCTCCCGGGCATGTTGCTTAGAAAACGCGGCAAGATCATCAACAACTCCAGCGTCTCCGCGTTTATGCATTACCCTTCCGCTTCGACCTATGCCGCGTCCAAGGCCGCTGTGGCGGCTTTCACGGATAGCGTCCGCCTGGAGTTGAAAGAGACCGGTGTCAGCACTCTGCTGTTGCTCACGCCAGGTGCTCAGCCTTTGCGACCTTCGTACTTCCAAGTGCCGAATTCTCCGGTGTTCTCTGTAAATCAATATGTACAGATGATTCGTGAGGCGATTTTGCATGATCTCGAAGAGTTGGAACCGTCAGGACTTTCGGGAGTGGGCTTGAAACTCGCAAAATTCGCCAAGCCTCTTTTTGAGATGGAAGCTCTGAGAAGATTTAAAAGATTGTAATAAATCTCGTTATGCGAATGTGAATCTTACTTTCTCGTAAGAAACTTAATATAGATCTGCAAGATTCCGAGAATAAATGCATGAAGATCATGCGTTTTCTTGTTTATTGTTTTCTCCTGATCCCTCTAGGACAAAGTGTCCCGGCTCAGCACAATGGCTCTCCAAGCAAATCCTGCGAGAGGCGTTTTCTGGTGGGCTTGAATAACTATGAGCCTTTGGTGTGGCGAGAGGGAGGAGAATTAAAAGGTCTCGCCCATGATATCATCACAGTTTTTAAACAGCGTACGGGCTGTCAATATATTGAGCTGGAGTTGCCGCGGCCCTCGGCTTTGGATCGTCTCAAGCATGATCGCGTGGATATGCTAGTGCTCATGGTTCAGGGCAGTGAATATGAAATGGGAGGTCATTTCCTTCCCTTCTACAACAGCCATCGCGAATTGACGGTGGCAAAAAGTGCCTACGTTAAAGGAAAGAAAATTGAGGATTATATCGCCGACGAGAAGATCAAGTTCGCCTATATGATCGGCAGTCGCACGGTGATCACGGAAAAAGAAGAAGAGCGGCTGCTAAAATCTTCGCGACTTATCGGAACCCCTTCACCGGAAGGGGCCTTTCGGCTTTTGGAAGAGGGGCGAGTGCAGGCGCTGTTATTCTCATCGCTTATCACCTCTCATTATCTGAAAAAGATGAATATGAGTAAGAAGATCGAAAGAGTTGTCGATCGCTCTCACAAAGTGCCGATAGGTCTCTATCTGTCAAAGCGCCGTGTTTCGAAAGCTGAAAAAGAAAAATTTGAAAAGATCATGGCTGAGATGAAAAAAGACGGCAGCTTTCTGCGAATTTTCTCTCAATACATGAGTCCCGAGGAGGCGCAAAGCCGTCTGAAGGACTCGGATTTTTAATTGCTCGCGGGCAGTGCGAACTTGAGAGTGCCTGAACCCACCACGCCGGTGACTGTGACCTCGAGAGGTCGTCTCTCAATGGATTTCATCGCGATCGGAAACACCACGGTGTAGGGAGTGTAGAAGCGATTGTGATAGGGGTAAAGAGCCTCGATCTCCGCCAATTGCAGTTTGATCTTGGTGGCTTTGCCTTCATAGCGTTTGCCATCCACGTCTAAAAAGATCTTCCACATGGTGTTCTTTTTAGAGAGATCGTCATTCTTGCGCTCAGGGGTGAAGAAACTCATGAAGATTTCAGACTCTTTGCTAAGACGGCTTTCCATCTTGCCTTTTTCTTCGAGAAATTTTTTTTCATCCCATTGATAGAGAGTGGCGCTGTATTCCAGTTGTGCCTGCATAACGTTGGGTCTTAACACAGTGGCCTCAATATCCAAGGTGTTATAAAAGCCAGAGTAGCGACGGGCTTTATCGGAATTCTGATCAACAATGCGACTGTATTGGCCGAGCCCCATAGGGTTGGCTCCTGATGGGGAGACTTCAGGAGTGGCGCAGGCGAAGAGGCATAAAGTGGAGAGTAATAGGATAAACTTCATGATAGGGACTCCATAAAAGAATCGAGATATTTTTTTATATCAGCAAAAACAGTATTGCGAATGATATCGTTGATCACCTCGTGTTTAGCTCCGGGATAAATATAGAGCTCTTTGCGAGTGCTGCCGATATTGCCATAAAAACGACGAGCCTCCGGGGTGCTGATCACCGGATCGGCTTCCGCAAGTAAAAAGAGAGCCGGCTTTTTGACTTCATTTGCGCGGTGATGCACATACTCACAGGCGTCCATCAAGCCAATAAAGGCTCCCGGTGACATGCGATGATGGCGAAGAGCATCCTGTTCAAATTCGCGGATGACTTCAGGATCTCGTGTGAGCATATCATTCGACAGCTCGTTGCCCATGGTGATCTGGGGTAAAAGCATATTGAGCACAGCGGCGCCTTTTGCTTTGTAAGCAGGGACAGGGAGCGAGAGGCCAAACAGAGGACCGCTGACAATCAAGCCCTGATAAGAAATATCGGGATTGCGAAGCAGAGTCTTGATCTGAATCAAAGCTCCCAGTGAATGACAGAATAAAATAACCGGTCCTTGTTGCACGGAGGGCTCTTTTAAAACCATCTCTAAAAAGATTTTGTAGTCCTGGCAGTAGTCATCGAATTCCGCTACATAGCCACGACGGCCGTCGGAGCGTCCATGGCCGCGGAGGTCCCAAGCATAGAATCTCCACTTGTCGCCGGCAAAGGCGTTGACGAAACGATGATAGGACTCCGAGTGCTCGCCATGGCCGTGAGTGATAACAATAGTGCCCTGTGCGAAGGGCTGATCCCAAACTTGAAAGAACAAGTTGGTCTCATGATAGCCTTTGAAAAAACCTTCTGATCTGCTGTACATATCCTATAAGAGTGCCGTGAGAGCGGAGCGCGAGCAACCTAAATCAGTCCCCGGACCAAGATAGTGTCTTGCGGAGTTTCGGCTGTCTCGAGATGATCAATGTTGTAGTGAATGCCTCGCGACTCGTGTCGGCGCAAAGCGCATTCCACGGAGAGATCGGCCACAGTTGCAATGTTGCGCAACTCTAAAATATCAGAGTGGATCTTCATGTTGGAATAGTATTCTTTAGTTTCGTTCAGGATGTTTTTCAGGCGGTGTTGGGCGCGCTCCAGACGTTTGTTTGAACGCAAGATCCCCATATAGTTCCACATCATGCGGCGAATTTCGTCCCACATGTGATGAATAACGATCATCTCATCGTCATTGGACTCCGCAGGGTGTGTCCAAGGCTTGGGATCTTTGCCATAGAGTTCAACTTGCTTGTCTGCGCGCAAAATTTCTTGAGCGCAATTGTGAGCGGTGGTCAGGCATTCCAGCAAAGAGTTGGAGGCCAAGCGGTTGGCGCCATGCAGACCGGTGCAGGCCGTCTCTCCGACAGCCCAGAGGCCGGGAATATCCGTCTGTCCATTTTTATCCGTGACCACACCACCACAGAGATAGTGAGCTGCAGGAACCACGGGGATCGGTTGCTCACTCATATCAATACCGTAATTGAGACAGCGTTGGAAAATGTGCGGGAAGCGCTGTTGAAGAAAATCTTTTTCCAGCTTCGTCATGTCCAAATATACGCAGGGAGCTCCCGATTTTTTCATCTCTTTATCTATCGAGCGCGCAACAATATCCCGTGGAGCCAGAGAGCCAAGAGGATGATATTTTTTCATGAAGGGCTGACCCTGTTGATCAATGAGTTCTCCCCCTTCGCCACGCAGAGCTTCGGAAATCAAAAAATTGCGGGAGTCGCGATGATATAAGCACGTCGGGTGAAATTGCATGAATTCCAAGTTGGCAATACGCGCCCCCACTCGATAAGCCATGGCAATACCGTCGCCGGTGGCGCCACTCCAGTTGGAGGTGTAGAGGTAGACTTTTCCAGCTCCCCCTGTCGCCAAACTTGTGTTTTTTGCTATAAAAGTATGCACCTCGCCAGTTTCTTTATCGAGAGCATAGCTGCCCACACAGCGAACCGGGCTCATGTCTTCGGGGTCCACTTCTTTGTTGACGATAAGGTCGATGGCGTAAAATTTTTCTAACAGAGTGATGCGAGGATTCTCGCGAACACGAGCCAGCAGAGTGCGATGAATTTCCAAACCCGTCTGATCTTCGAAATGCAGAATACGCCGGAAACTATGTCCGCCTTCTCGCGTCAAATCAATCTCTGTGGTGTTGTCGTCCTCATTCTTACGGACATCAAAGTTAACTCCCCAGTTCATTAAATCTTTAATTCGTTCAGGGGCTTGATGGACATAGTCATCAACGACTGATTCTTTGCACAGCCCGGCGCCGGCGACGAGGGTGTCTTGAATATGGGAGGAGAAACTGTCGGATTCCGACATCACAGCGGAGATGCCTCCCTGAGCCATGGCGGAGTTCGTGCCGTCAACAGTGTCTTTGGCAAGAACAAAGACTTTTCCAAGAGAGGATAATTTCAGAGCCAGAGCCAACCCGGCAGTGCCGGAACCAATAATCAAAACATCACAGCGATGGATAGTCATAATGTTTGATCTTCTACTCCTTTTGTTGCCATTTGCAAAGGACTCTTGCTTGATTCTTATCGGTTTCTAAAACTACAATAAAATCAAAGACTCACGTTCAAACCAGGGCGTGATAAAGATAAGCCCCTTTCGGAAGGATCTCTCGCAATGAAAGTGAAATTGATCGCGGTCCTTGTCGCCATGACGGCGGTTTTTATCGGTGCGGTTTTATGGCGCACGGATAATTTTGTTTATAGCGACCGCATGAGTTGGGTCGAAGCGCAGACGCGCGCCCAAGTCGGAGCTATCAATCGGTCTTTGGCAACCGAGCTTAAATCTTTGCAACGAGTGATTGCGACCTTCAATGCTGACAATTTTAAAAAGGGTCAGATCAACTGGAATTCTTTGGCGCCTTATTATGCTGTGGCCTCCTTCACATTGAATGGAGCTGATCTCGAACCTCAAACCTTGTTAGTAAAAGAAAACTCCAAAGCCAGTGCGTGGAGTAATGATTTCGTCAAAGCTGCCATCGGTCCTCTTGCGGGGCGCTCAGCGGATTTGCGTTTTTACGTCAAACCTTTTCAGGATTCACAGCGGGGACGTTATGTGGCTCTGCTCTTTATTGAAAAAAATAAAGCTTATGCGTTGTTCGGTTCGGGAGAGATTTTTCAGTCCTTGATTGATTCTCAGAGGGGTTCTCTCAGCTCTTTCTCGATTGTGAGTTCCGCGGGTTTGACGGTGGGACATTCTGTGCCTGAATATCTGGGAACAGTGATGCGCGATGATCCTGTTTTCCGAGAGGCGCAGCAAAGTGGTTCTTCTCATGGCAGTCGGGTGCACACTTTAAAGTCCGGCGAGTTGTTTGGCATGTATGAGCTTGTACCTCAATCCAATTTGATGGTTTTGAGCTCGGCTCCTTTAACGGAGACGATGAAAGGGCGCAGCGGTCTGTGGTGGCAACTGTTGCTCTGGGGTTGCGGTATTATCGCCGTTGGTGTCGCGGTGATTTTGCGTTTCATCACGGCGATGGAAGAAGCTGAGGCGGAATTTGTGCCTATCGTTCCGCAGGCAGCCCTGCCTCTGACGCCGACCCCGGCTCCGGCGCAGACGACGATGCCTGACTTGGAGGTCTCTTCGCGTGTGGCCTCGGCAC
>JBCECD010000113.1:0-6922 GCA_039206745.1 Bdellovibrio sp.
CACATGATGTGCGGCTCGTACCAATTAGGAACACCACTTCCGGCAAAGCTTAAAAGAAGATTTCCAAACGGCGCGATGATAAATAGATAAGCCAGAAATCGGACCCCAATGGGTCTTTTGAGTGCTGCATCCCCCACAAGTTCCCTCCAGCACTATGTTAAATGAAAGGAACTCTCGAGAGCACACTTCTTTAGCAATTCCCGACCTTTGACGCGTCTAGGTTGTAAAAAATCACCAGGCACCTTTTTTTTAGCGGAGGAGGGAGGTGCAGGATTGGATGCAGGATTCTTTGTTGAGTTTGACTCGAGGGGCGACGCAGTCGCTGGTGCCTTTGTGCCGAACTACGGACAGAGTGCCGACGTTGGGAGTGTAGGTTTTGTTGTTCACTTTGGCTAGACAAGAGTAGTAGGCGTAGCGCTCCAAGCCGGTTTGGATTTTGCTACTTGTGGGGACATAGTCGCGGGCTTCGAAGTAGTTGATGCCGATACCACTTTTACTCGGTGAACTTTGCGAGACAACGAAGTCATAATTGGAAGCGCTTAATTTTGAACAATCGGCTTCGGTGCGAGCGGAGTTGATGCCAAAAGGGTCTGCTCCCACTTTGTCAATGAGGACGACGTGACCATAGACAGCGACGATATCTCCGGCTTTGAGCGACTGAGTTGCTGTGACTGAAATTTTATTCAGACAGGTCAGGCCGTTGTTTTGCGGCTCCACATAGGAACTCGAACCCCAAGCCCAGGAGTCTGAAGCTTTTAAAGCCCGACCCGATTTTAATTTTAATCCCGCAGCCGCCATGGCTGTGAAGACAAAACCCGAACAGTCAATCCCCAGAACACTTGTGCCATCACCATTGTTTTTAAAGAGATCTATCGACGAATCCGCTGCCGTCGTAGCATAAGGCTTTCCACCATAATCGTAGATCAAAGGATTCTGACGGACGTTGAAACAACTCTCCCCGTAAGAACTCATATCACGAATATAGTAATGTGTGCTTTGCACCTGACTCAAACTCGCAATCATCCGTTTACTGCCCACTCCATCCGAGTGCTTGCCGACAATACTGATTCCCTGAACATCCGGAGATTGATTATTTAAAGAAGGCAAAGCATTGCTCTGACAACTCTGATAAGCCGTCGCAAAAGCCCAACGCCCCCCAAAGACGGCAGGAGCTTCTCCCGCTGCTACAGCTTTTTGTAAATGATAATTGTAGTCCCGATCTTCGACAGGAGCAGGCGTTTCCACAACATCCACATCCTGACCTAAAGTGCCATCGCCACCTGAATCACTGGAGTCATTCGCCCCTGAGGACGAGTTGTCACAAGAAACACTCAACTCCCCCACTGTCTTTTGCAAACTGCCAAATTGTGCGCGCACCTTGTCCTGCATATATGAGCGGAACACCGTCGTGCGATCACCCACATCCATCGCCGATAACAAAAGAAGCAACTGCTCTGGAGTTTCTACTCTTTCCCCTTGTGGAGCTTCTTGTAAAAGAGCCTCTGTCAGCTCATTCAAAGCTTGTAACAGACGGTTTTTTTGCTCCGCTGTCATGGTTGGGTTTTGTTTTTGCAACAGTGTCAACTGATTCTCAAAAGCTGTCTGCAAAGCTTCCGCTGTCGGAATGGTTTTTTGCTCTAAAAGATAGGTTTTTAAACCATCCCAAAGTTTTGTTTCCAACTGGGGGCTTTTACAAGCGATATCCTGGATCGTCTCGGAGGCAATGTTCTCCACAGCTTGATAGCCTTGGGGGGAACAACCGGCGGCGCCGATCATGAGTGTTGTCAATCCTACGACAAAGTATAAATCCTTTTTTCTCATGCTGCTTTTATCGGCAGCTTTGCCAAAAGAAATGACCCTCTCGGCGAATTTTAGACTCGACTAGACTAAAATTTAGTCACTATAATCTGACTTCGAGAGGGACTTGCAACTATGGCGGATAAGTTTATCAAAATTCAGGCACTTTATGATCTTCTGGGACTCGAAGCTTTCATTCTTCTGGGTTGTCTGATTGCCGTCACCTGGGTCTTTTATAAATTTTTTCTGAACGAAGCCACAGAAGAACGTCATCGCAGCATTCGCAATCACTTCCGCACTCTGGTTCGCCATTACATGGCGCTGAGTTTTCTCTTTGTGACTTTTATCTTTTTGCAAACCTCTCAAGACCAGGTCGGGGGCCTTGCTAAAATCATTCCCTACGTAGCTGTGATCACTTTTATCTGGGGCAACGTGGTCTTTGTTAAAACAGCCCGCCTCATTGTGCTTCAATATTTATTCTTGGGCTCCATGAAGCACGGCGTACCCTTGCTGCTGGTGAATATCTTTTCTTTGATTCTCTCTATCGTTCTTTTATTTTGGGGCATCACCCATGTCTTTGGCTTGGAAGTGGGCCCCTTGCTTGCCACCTCGGCGGCGGCTTCGGTCATTCTGGGTCTGGCTTTACAAGACACCCTGGGTAATTTATTTGCCGGGATTTCTCTGCAATTGGATCGCAATTTTGAGATCGGTGATTGGTTGGAGATAGTCAGTGGGATTCAAAAAACCACAGGTCAAGTTCGTGAGATGACCTGGCGCTCGACCACGCTGGTGGGATTTTCTGAAGAGCTTATCACTCTCCCCAATCGCTTCATGGCCAATGCCACCATTTCGAATTACTCTCCTCCCGACAATCCCATCCTGCGACGCCATGTTTTCCGTTTGGCCTATGGAGAAAATACAGAGTTGGCTAAACAAATTCTCGAAAGAACCGCTGCCGGGATCGGGGAAATCCGAGGAATCCCCGCGCCCTGGGCCTACATCAGTGACGCCACGGAACACTGGGTGGAGCTCAAGATCATTTATTTTATCGACAGCTATGGTGCTCAATACGGCATAGGCGATAAGATGTATTCGCGAGGCATCGAAGCCCTGCGCGGAGCCGGTGTGAAATTAGCTCGACAAGTGATTGAGCTATCGGATAAAACCCCTTCCCATGACACCGGTAAACTTTGAGCTGCCCCTAGCCGTTAAAATTCGCAAACAAATCGTTCAGGCCTTGAATGACTTCAATATGATTGAAGAAGGCGACAAACTCATGGTCTGCGTGTCGGGCGGCAAAGACTCAAGTGTGCTGCTCGCCCTTCTAACTGAAATCCAACGTCGCGCCGAAAAGAACTTCACTGTCGAGGCCGCGATCCTGGATCAGAAACAACCTGGCTTTGATGCCTCTTTGTTTCGTCAGTGGGTGCAGAGCTTAGGTATCACTCTGCATGTTATCGAAAAAGACACCTACTCTATCGTCAAAGAAAAAGTGCAAGGCTCCACCTACTGCTCCCTCTGTTCACGACTGCGACGGGCTATCTTGTATGATTATGCCTTTGATCACGGTTTCACGAAACTCGCTTTAGGACATCACCGTGACGATGTGGTGCACACCGCTCTTTTGAATATGCTCTATGTCGGAACTCTGGGCGCGATGCCGGCAAAGTTGCGCTCTGATGATGGTCGCAATATTTTAGTGCGTCCTCTGACTTATGTTTCGGAGAGAGACATTGAAGAACTCGCGCAGCAGTGGCAATTCCCAGTCATTCCCTGCAATTTGTGCGGCTCTCAAGACGGCCTGAAACGTCAAAGAGTAAAAAGATGGGTACGCGATTTGGAGAAGGAAATTCCCAATGTCTACGCCTCCCTTCAGACAGCTCTTGGCAATGTGAAGCCAAGTCAACTCATGGACCAAGAGCTCTTTGATTTTAAAAACCTTAAGCCGGAACCCGCTTCACGGCAGGACGCTCTCCCACCAGGTGCACCCAGCGACGCACAGATGGGCTTGCCGCAAACCAGTCCGGCACCAGTTTCATAAAGTTTGCAACCCAATGATATGTACAGATATCGGCGATGGTGTATTCTTCGCCCGCTAAAAACTTATGTTTCGCAAGCTGCATTTCCATCACTCCAATAAGACGATGAGATTCTTTTTCGAAACGCTCGATATAAGCCGGGTTTTTAGGATGCAAGGAATTCATACCGTAATAGTAATTTCCAAACATCGGCCCGATCGCTGACATTTGAAACATCACCCATTGCATGGTTTGAGCTTTTTCTTCCAGACCATGACCAATAAATTGTCCATGCCTTTCCGCCAAATAGTAGAGAATTGCGGCGCTCTCAAAAACCGTCACAGCCTTCTTGTGTGGTCCTTCATGATCAACAATAACAGGGATGCGACCATTCGGATTCATCGACAGAAATTCCGGAGTTTTCTGCTCCAGGCTTTTGAGATCAACGGCGTGTTTAGTGTAAGGAAGGCCCAACTCTTCCAACATTAGATGCACTTTTTTCCCATTGGGGGTGTCTGCTGTATAAAAATCAATCATATCCATCTCCTCGAGACCGGAGAGTGTAAGCCATCTCTCCCCAAATACCACCAGAAGCCTCTTATCCTCCCTGAAATGCGCCGCATCTTTCGTTGCACACCGCCATGGAAGCAGGTAGGTTGATATTTCTTCTTTCGGTCATTCACTACCAAATATCGATAGAGGTGCTTTAAAAAATCAAAATGCGGATATGGCGTAGTTGGTAGCGCGCTTCCTTGACATGGAAGAGGTCACTGGTTCGAGTCCAGTTATTCGCACCAAATCTTTTCCAGTAGTTACCGAAAAATCAGTTCTAAATAGGAAGGCTTCACTAGCGATTTGGATGTCACCAAGTGTGAACGGCTTATTAGCTGTCCACAGACGTATAAACCAATATAATGAAGATCAGATCGAAGACATTGAGCCTTTCCTAGATTAAATGGATCGCAAGACCTTGGAAGCGTCCCAATCTGAGAAAAAAATGAAGTAGTACCAGAATTGAAATACCTCATATAATAGGTTTACAATGCCTACTATATAAGGTATTCTTCTTTATATGCCGATGAGTGGAAAAGAGCTTCTTAAGCTTTATGAAGAAAATGGTTGGACGAAACTTCGTCAAAAAGGAAGCCATGTAACCGTTGGCAAGGGCCTCCTAAAAGAGACGATACCGATGCATAAAGAGCTTAAAAAAGGCTTAGAACACAAGTTACTTAAACGACTGAAGGAGAAGTAAGATGCAATATCACTTTAAAATCCATAAAGAATCGGATGGATATTGGGCTGAGTGTGTGGAGCTTGATGGATGCTTTACTCAAGCTGACACTCGTGAGGAGCTTAATAAGGCTATGCACGAGGCACTTAACCTTCATTTATCAGAGACCCCAAGCTCGAAAACAGTTTTTCCATTGCCAGAAAAGCAAGCGGGCCGAAACATTGTCGCTGTAGATGTCGAGCCAAATATTGCATTGGCCCTTTCGGTTAGGCAAATTCGACTGAATAAGAGATTAAATCAAACCGAAATGATGAAATTTTTGGGCATTTCACCTCTTTCTAATTACCAAAGACTAGAAGACCCGAAGAGAGCGAATCCTGAGTTTAAGACACTGGCAGCAATCACAAGCAAACTCCCCGAGCTCAACGTAATGGAGATTTTGAAAAGCGGTAAGACTGGCTAATCCTCGGCCTTACCGCCCTTAATAAGAGTCAGCTTAAGAGCTTTTTGTTCATTCCAGTACAACGGGGTAAAGAAATACTTACGACTTGAGCCGTTCTAAAAACTTTGATGGAGGCTCAATTTGAATTCCTCGGAAAGAGCCTAATGGCAATAAATGTTTTTTATCACCCGTAACAAGGACATCGCATCCGCCAATAAGTGCTAACTCTAAAACCAAGTTGTCTGCTTTATGTTCGATATACTGCACTTCGCCATGGGGAACAAAAACTGAAGCCACATCAGAAATGTCACTGAGAAATTGATCCACTCGCTGAGATTTGAGATCTAGTTTTCCTAAAAGATTTCGTCTGACTTCTTGGAGGACATTAGGGCCAGTTACGAGATGGAACTCACGATTTAAAGCGAGCTCTAAAATTTTAAGAGGCTTTCCGCCAAAAGCGATTCCAGAAATATAAATATTAGCATCAATGCAAACTGTAATCATTTAGGGCCGTCTATCTATTTTTCAAAAGGTCCACCGAAATCATCCGGCGTGATTTTTTTCTTTTTAGCTGACGTTTTACCTTCTTGAGCAAGAGCCCTTAAATTACGTTGAGACTGATATTGTCTGAAAGCTTCACGGATCAGCTCACTCACTGTTCTATGTTCAGCTTTAGCCACTTTCTCGATCTCTTTTCCCATAGCAGCTGGTAAAGACACTGTAATTGTTTTGAGTGCAGGCATAAAATTCTTCCTTGTCTCATAATAAGAAAAATTCTTATTATTTCTTATTTAATCTTATCCTATTTTTTGAGTGTTTTCTAGGATTTATTAAATTTTGCCGAGCAAAGGCTTCTGAAGGGTTCTACTCCAAAGATAGGGGCAGCAGGTATTTCTGCTAGCTACAATAGGCTTTCACTCTGATTCTATAATTTCTCTCTAGCCTGGAGACAACCAGCCTCTGCTTACTTATAGGTCTTCATATACGCTATAATGGATGTTTTCAGCGTCCCGCAGGGGATCTTGCTACCGTTAAATATGACTTCTTCTTGAGAGGAATCAATCGCCTCGATAACAGCCATCGGTGGATACTTCTGTAGGCTCTCCAAAGTATAAGACCCATCGACAGTGCATTTACCCACATGGGGCTCACAGGTCACTCTGAACTCGGGAGACTCACCATTAACAGCCTTTTGCCCACTCACCAGTTCGTGATTTTTTACAGCTGTCACCGTAACAAAATTGACCTTCTTAGAAGCCATAGAGCACTTATCTCCCTTGTAATATAAATAAACAATATATACATTATCACACCTGGAGGCGGAGAACTTCAAACAAATTCAGAAAAAATAGCGCGGACAGTAATATTTTTCAATTCTGCCTCATCAAAAGTGAACACACCTTCCCCGCGGGGGCTCACTCTCCCATCCACTTC
>JBCECD010000114.1:0-6871 GCA_039206745.1 Bdellovibrio sp.
TCAGCTGTGGTGAACTCTTTGGTTGCTAAGGCTTCCCCGACGGTCACAGGCCGAACAACCGAAGGGTTGTTCAGAATAGAGTGAATCTGCTCCTGAGACAGGGAGGTGGCTTTTGCTAGAATTGATTGGATATCCACTGAGGCCATTCTACTTCCTATTCTGCCATCTTTATTCAACTTCGGAAAGAGGATCTTCCGATGGCGCAGGAGCTCCTTCTCCCGCTTTGGCTTTGCGGTGGATTTCATCCATCTTTTTGCCAAAGGGGTCCACGCCACCTTGTTCTTTAATAAACTCTATACGCTCATCGAGAGTTTTAGACACAATTCGATTCGTATCCGAAGGACTCTTAATGATTTTCGGAGTCAGAAACACCACCAGATTGGTTTTGTCTTTCACGATCTCACGAGACTTGAAGAGCCATCCCAAAATGGGAATGTCCCCGAGAAGAGGAACTTTTGAAATGGACTCCACATCCTGCTCTTTCATCAAGCCGCCAAGAATGGCAGTTTCGCCATTGCCTACATTGATCACGGTTTTGATCGAACGTTTGGCTAAAGGTTGAGTGGACGATTTAAATGTGTCAGGAGTGCTGGCTGTGGAGATCTGAGCCACCTGTTGTTTGATCTCCATGCGAATGGCATTGTTGGTTGAGTTGATAAAAGGCTTCAACGTCAACTTGATTGTCGCATCCGAGAAGATAGGGGTGGTGATGGTATTTCCCGTTGTGCCGGCTGTTTGAGCTTGAGAACCTGTGACGATTTGATCTCCAACCTCGATCTCACCTTCCTGATTATCCAATGTCAAAATCTGAGGAGTAGACAGGATGTTGGCTTTTTTGGTGGTCTTCAGGAAGTTGATGAAACCGATCAAGCTGGGGATTTCCAAGGTTTTACTGGTCAACGGATCTGTGATTTTCACCGTTTTTCCTTGACCAAATCCGACCACAGCGCCGCTGCCTCCGGTAGGGCTTAACATCTCTTGAAGGTCGATGTTTCCGGCGAAGCCTGTTTTCCCGTAGCCGGAGTCGCCATATTTATAGTAACCGATGTCCCATTTGTTCCCGTCATTGGCACTCATCTCCATGATGATCGCCTCGACAAAAACCTGATCGCGGGCGATGTCGATTTTATTCAGAATATTCAAAACTTTTTCGTAGTCGTCTTTGCTGGCCGTGATCACCAGACTGTTGGTCGTCTTATCGGCGGTGATTTTCACATCTCCGCCAAAGATCTCCTGCGGAGCTTGCATTTGTCCACCCATCCCAATAGGGGAGAGCAGACTGCCCGCTCCGGTTTGAGGTTTGGGGGTGTTGTCTTTCGTCACACCTTGCAGGGTTTGAGCGATCTTCTCGGCTTCACCGTTTTTAACATAATAGACATAGACACCACCGGACTCTTCCGCACGGATGCGGAAATCGAGTTGGCCGATCAGCTTTTTCACTCGCAAGATGCCGGACTTATTTCCGACAACGATGATGGAGTTGGTTCTCTCATCAGGAATAGCCATGAAGAAGCTGGCACCTTGTTGCGAACTGGCCCCGGTTGTACGTGAAAAACGCGGTACACCCGCGGTAAAGGTTCCGGGAGCTGAAGCGCCCTGAGTGCTGCGGCTGCCTTTGTTCACGATTTTATCGACGAGATCAGCAAGATCCTTGGCTTTGGCATACTTGATCGGAATCACTTCCAATTGCTCTTCAAAACCGGGAACATCCAGCTGACTGATGATTTTCATGACGCGATCAATATTAGTCCCGAAATCCGAGATGATGATCGAATTGGTGGGCTCATAAATAACCATCTCACCGTCTTTAGAAGGGAGAATACGCAGATCCCGATTCACCTGAGCTGCTGAGATGTGCTTCAAGTGAATAATCCGAGTGATCATTTGATCGCTGTTAGGATAATAAGCACCACTAAAAGTGTCGATATTATCTCTTTGGGCATTTCGTGCGGATTTCACTTTCAAAAATCCCCCGGAAGGAACAACGGTGAAACCATTGATAGCCAAAGCTGACAGGAAAGCCTTGTAGGCTTCAGCCACTGTGATTTTGGAGGGGGCGATGATAGTGATCTTACCGCGAACGCCGGGATCAATGATAAAATTTTTCCCTGTGAGTTCCCCGATGGCTTTGATGATGTCCGTGATTTCCACATTTGGAAAGTCAAAGGACTCGATGGTCTCGGGGAAATTTTGATTATTGATGTCTTCCAAAGAGGCTTTGGCGAATCTGTCTTTCGCACTTTTGCTTAAAACATCTGAAGAACCGGTGGAGCCGCTGCCGGAAGAACCTGATGAGGAGGGCAAGGAGGAGGGGCTGCCACTGCGAACGCCACCAGATGGAGCTGTTTGAAAGGCGTCATTGGTGTCGCTAAAGTCGGGAGGCGGTGGGGGTGGAAAATCATCAAACTGTGCCTGAGCGGGAGGGCTCACGAACTGAGCGGTCATTAATGAAGCAATTCCTATGTTGACTGTCTTTTTCATGTGTCCTCTCGCTCTTATTGTATGTTGTAAGTCATGGTTTCGTTTTTACCGTTTCGCTCAACTTGCAGAGTGAGCTTGGACGAATTTTTTAAACTGTTATAGAGTTCCATTGCTTTGGCCGGGCTGTCGACGGGAGTTCCGTCCACGCTTTTAATAACGTCCATGCGCTGCAATCCCAATTGTTCATAAATGCTTCCCGGTTGCATATCGAGAATGCGGAAGCCATTGATGTTTCCTGTTCCGGGTTCACGGTTGGGCACGGCGCGAGCTTGCATCAGAACACTGGTTAAATCGTTGGTGTATTTGAGTAAATCGGAGCGTTTGATGGCAAAAGTATTGTCGCCGGTTTTTTGAACTTCTTTGCTTTCACCACCTCGTGTGCTGGCTCCGAAGGCGACCTTATTGCCTTCCTTTTTGATTTCGATGTACTCGAGACGGTTGGAGTTCAAGTTGCGAAAGATCACCTTTTGTCTTTCCACGCGCAGTATGGAGGCCATGCTTTCGATTTCTTTGCCTGGTGTGTAAGAGATCACCTGATTTTTACCGCGAATGTCTATGGCTGCAATGGATTTGGCTGGATTGGAGTGAACCAGGGTTCCAATCAAATTCAGAGGAAGTTGTGAAAGAACAGGTGCGGCCTCCTCCTGTTCGGAGCCTTTGCTTTTGTCCACGAGAGCGTCGGGAATGACACCGCTCGAAGCAAAAATATTCCGGCTGGTAATGCTGTTATAGGCGCCACGACTGACGTGAGTGGTGGCCGTGGAAGATTTGCGTTGAGTTGAAGAGGAAGCCTGCGGCAGCATGTAGTCGCGATAAGCGAGAATGGCGAGATCCGCAATGCAGTACCCGATAAAAATAAAGAGAATATAAGGATACCACTTTTCTAAAGGTGGACGCTGATTCTTCGGGTTACGTGAAATCACAGTTGCACAATCCTTTGTCTATCGGCTGTTAAACCAAAGCCCTAGTCCTTGGGCCTCTTTCGATCCTATCAAAAAGGCGGGGGCTGTTGCACGAAAAAAGACAGTCTGGACCATAGTAGGGAATGTGCGAATTCTCTCCCCATTTTCGCAAACTCAGTCATGATGGTTATATGAGAATTCTCTACTTCACGGATGGAGCAGGAATTAATCTTCTGGGTATTCGCGAGTCTCTTCTCCGCATACCTGAAGTGATCACCTCTCTTCGTTGCGGCCAGGAACAGGCTCGTTACGTAGACTTGATGCAGGTGATGTCGTTACCTGATGATGAATTTCATCAGGTCCCTAGCGTATTGCGCAACTACTTGGTCAATCTTGTACAACGTGGACTGCATCAGCGCTGGATCAATCGCGATCATCGCGCTGACTTGATTCTCCGTCGCATCAACTTTCATTCCTTTGCCGAGATCAAGCAGGAGGTTCTGCGTTTTATCCGCAGCAAAGCGGAAGGTAAGAAAATTCCTGTTCAAGATTTGCATCTGCTACATTTTTTCAGTCAGGTTGAAATCACGATTATTGGTCCCGGCTATGACGAAATCGAAATATGGCTGCGTCGAGAGATTTCCACTCGGGGAGATATCAAAGTTCTCATTAAAGATGTGATCGCTTCCGATCCGCAATTGGATTGGTTCTGGCCTCAGGTGCGACAAAGGGTTGTGACCGCAGAAAATGCCCTTATTTAAAAAACATGGTTTTTTCGTTCAGCCCACTCGCTTAGCAAGCTTTTCATCGAAGGCATTTTGACTCAGATATCAGCTAATAAGATGAAAGGCTCCGGGCTATAATTGAGAAAGCGGCGTGATCCATTTTAAGGCGTCAGTCTGAGTACCTCGTTGAATCTCACAAATTTCCTTGTAAAGTTCTGCGCTCAAGGTGCCGACTTGATGATTGTTCACCGCCCAGTCTTTGTTTTTATAATGAAGCTCGCCAATAGGAGAAATCACGGCCGCTGTGCCGGTGCCAAAAGCTTCGAGCAGATCCCCGGACTGGATTTTTTCTATCACTTCTTGAATAGTGATTTTACGTTCGACCAGGGGATGGCCCTTTTTCTTCAGCAGTTGAATAATGGCATCGCGAGTGCCGCCGGCCAGAATGCTGCCGTTCAGAGCGGGGGTGACGATTTCATTTTTAAAGACGAAGAAGACATTCATGGTGCCCACTTCTTCGATGCCTTTGTGTTCCACATCCAGCCACAAAACTTGAGCGTAGCCTTTTTTTCGGGCCTCCATGGCCGCCTTTAAGCTGGCGGCATAGTTGGCACCCGCTTTCACTGCGCCCAGGCCTCCGGGGGCCGCACGCAAATAGGTCTCTTCCGCCCAGATTTTTACCGGACGAGCACCTTCAGCATAATAAGATCCAACCGGAGAAAGAATCACAAAGAAGGTGGTTTCACGAGACGGACGAACACCGAGGAAGGCTTCCGTACCGATCAGAGTGGGGCGAATATAAAGAGCTGTGTTCGGTGCATTTGGAATCCAGCGTTCATCGGCTTGAATGAGAGCCTGCAAGCCCTTCATGAATAAATCCAAAGGTGGTGCTTCCAAGCACATGCGTTCAGCACCCTCTTTCAAGCGGTGATAGTTGAACTCAGGACGGAACAACACCACGGAGCCGGAGTCTTGACGAAAGGCCTTCATGCCTTCGAACAAAGCTTGTCCATAGTGAAATACCGAAGCTCCAGGGTCGATAGGCAGGGGACCATAGGGTAGAATTTGAGAACTGTACCATCCTTTGTCCTCACTGAACTTGGCGACAAACATGTGATCGGTAAAATATTGGCCGAAGCCTAACTTGTCGGAAGGAGGAAGGGCTTTAGGATGAGTGGTCAAAGTCTTTTGAATATCAAGCATGTCTACGAAATAATAGATCTGCTTTCGAAGGTCAATTTTATAACGTAAAAAAAGGCTCCATCTCAATGGCTTTCTCATTGGCGGGATGAAGAAAAGAGGGAGGCGCTTGATCCGGAGGAGACAAGAGATATGCTCCGAAAGGCATCTTCGCAGAAATCCAATGTCGAGGTCGGCGGAAAATAAATTCCGAGCGCATCTGATTGTAGACTAAAAACTCATTTTCCTGAGCCTCATCAAAAGCTCTCCAGAGAAGGCTTTCAAAGATATCGCCGTTGTCGGCAAAGAGAAAATTCATATATTTGAAATTCAATCCAGCTTCGATTTTCAAACGCGAGGACGGTTTGGTCAAGGTGCGCGTCCACCCCAGTAGTTTGCCGAACTTGAGAAACTGGCGGAAGTTGTGAGCCCGGAGCGAATACTCTAAAGGAATGAATTCTTGCATTGTGCCGGAAGACCACGGAGCTACGCAGCCGACAATATTTTCATTTTTATCGAAGGCGATTAAAAAATCTTCGAATTTAAGGCCTTGCCAGCGAGCCAGTTTTTCTTGAAAGCTCTGCGCGTCCCACACTGTTGCTAAATCTCTCTGGCGAGACTTCTGAATCACGTAATACATGAGTTCATCCATATTGGCTGAACTGCCGCGGCGAATGCGCAAATGTGGCAGAGGATTTTTCGCCCACGGCAAGCGGCCATGCACTGAGACCATGTTGAAACGACGATAGAGATAATAGCGTGGTAGAGGGCGCTTCATGGTGCGCGGACGGACAAAGGCATTGAGAGCTTGCACTTCCGCCATGCTGAGAATGGAAAAGAGGTGTTTGCAGTTGAAGGTCTCAAAAACCTCCTGCATCACAGGTAAGAAATATTGAGCCCACTCCAGGACGGCACGGCGATTGGAGGAGATGCGCAAATCGCGCCCAAAAGCCACCGGTAAAACTTTATTGCCCAGGAGCACTTCGCGAAGAACAAAGGTGGTGATGCCCTCCAAGGTGTTTTCGTCTTTCAATTGGTAAGTCAGATGCTGATCTGACTGAATTGAATAGGGAGCAAAAAAATCGCCATCACGATCCACCTTCAGTTCCACCAGGCCACGCAGGGGGAAGTTTTTATAAAATTCAACAAGAGCTGCCGAGTCCTCTGGCTTTGCGATTTCTAACTTCATGGATCAAGTCTTCTTCCAAGGAACATCCTGATGGGATGTTGTAAGATTGGCCCAGCGAGCTGCCACAAAAAGATAATCACTTAAACGATTTAAGTACTGCAAAGAAAGGGCATAGCGCTCCTCGCTCATTGCAATCTCGGCAGAGCGGCGTTCACTGCGGCGACAGAGAGTGCGGGCCATGTGAAGATGTGCGGCCACAGGATGGCCTGCGGGGAGAATGAATTGGCGCAGTTCAGGGAGCTCGACAGTCCAGGCGTCGATTTGCAGCTCCAAAGAGCGAATGTGCTCAGGGGTGATGGCTGGAAGCATCTGAAAAACGTCTTCTTTTTCTGTGGCAAGCAAACTGCCAAGATTGAACAACTCGTTTTGAATTTTTTCGAGTGCGACATTCAAGG
>JBCECD010000115.1:0-5737 GCA_039206745.1 Bdellovibrio sp.
ACAAGCGCAACCTTAGTAGGTGGCGTAGTACTGCTGGAGGAAGGTCTGCGCCGCGATGTTAAAATTGCCATTGAACAAGGGGCTAAACACCTCAGCCCTTACTGTCTGACCGTGCCAGATGGTCATCCTCTTGCAAAGGGGCGACCTATTGAAGACGAACAAGTGGAGATGTTTGATTTGATCGCTGCGGAGCTCTCCGCGAGTGGCTTTCAGCAATATGAGATTTCTAATTTTTCTTTGCCGGGGCACGAGTCTCGACACAATCTTTTGTATTGGACTGATGAGCCCTATTGGGGATTGGGTTTAAGTGCGCATTCCTACAGTAAGGAATCAGCCTGGGGCACGCGCTATTGGAATATAAATTCTATTGGAGAATACCAAAAGCAAGTGCTTCATCATGGCGAGCGGGAATTTACTTCACCCTCACATCATCTTCCAGAAAACCAATTTGAAGTTTTAGAAATGCATCAGGCTCTTACAGACTTTTGTCATACTTCTCTGCGTCTGATGCGTGGACTCAATATGGAGAATTTGGCACAAAAGTTTCCGACGCATGCGCAAGAAATGGTGACGTCTTTGCTTGAAAAGCTCGAAAAGAAGGCCTGGCTTCGCTATGACAATAAGCATTGGTCTCTGACTCGCGAGGGTGTGGTTTTAAGCAATCAGATTTTCCAGGAACTCACATTTCTTAAATCCGACATTAATTGACAATCCTGAATCAATACACAATCTTAAGTATTGCGAAAGGACCTGTCATGTCAGAAGAAAATAACTCTCAAAATTCCGCCTCTGCGAAACCAGAAACTGCCGACACCACAAACGAGTCGCAAAAGCTGCAAGAACAAGCGGAAAAGTTCAAAAATGACTATCTCTATCTTCGCGCCGAGTTTGAAAACTACAAGCGCAATGCCATCAAAGAGAGATCAGACCTCATCAAATACGGTGGCGAAAGATTCATTCGAGATCTTCTCGAGATCGTCGATAATTTCGAGCGCGCTCTGCAAACTCAGGTCACTCCTGAAACCCTCGGCACCTTCAAGCAAGGTGTGGAAATGACCGCGCAGGAAATGAAATCTTTGTTGCAAAAATATTCTGTGACAGAGGTTCCGTCTCAAGGTGCGCCTTTTGATCCTGCTGTTCACGAAGCTTTAGGAAGCGAGCCGACAGACCAGGTTCAGCCCGGTCATGTTTTCCGCGTTTTCAAAAACCCTTATAAGTTTCATGATAAGATCATCCGCACGGGTCAGGTTGTTGTGGCGAGAAAACCAGAGTAAGAAGGTGTTGCTTGGCTAAAAAGGATTTTTATTCCATTTTGGGAGTTTCACGATCCTCTTCTGCGGAAGAGATCAAGAAAGCTTATCGCAAATTAGCGATGCAATTTCATCCTGACAAAAATCCCGGGGATAAAAAAGCCGAGGAGCGCTTTAAAGAAATCAGCGAAGCTTACGACACTCTCAGCGATCAGAAGAAACGAGAGATCTACGATCAATATGGCCATGCAGGGTCTCAACAGGGATTCGGCGGTGGTGGGCCCTTTGGCGGAGCCGGGGGTTTTGGTGGTTTCGGCGGCGCTCGCCCCGGTGGGGGCGGTGGCGCAGGAGCCGATCCTTTCCAAGATATTTTCAGTGATGTCTTCGGGGATATTTTCGGCGCACGTGGTGGCGCTGCGGGCCCTCGCGGACGTAAGCAAAACTCTAAAGGAACAGATTTGCGCTACACTCTCAATGTCTCCTTCGAGGAGTCGGCTGTGGGCTGTGAAAAAGTCATCAGCTTTATGCGCCAACGCGGCAACGCGGAAGAGTCTGCAAAATTATCTGTGAATGTTCCCGCCGGAGTGAAAGAAGGACAGCGTCTGAAACTCTCCGGCGAAGGCGATGCCTCCGGTGGGGGTACGCCAGGAGATCTCTACGTCATCATCAATATCCAAGAGCATCCACTGTTTAAGCGTCATGAAAACGATGTCACCTTGGATCTTCCTATCGCTTATACAGATGCTATTTTAGGAACCAACATTGAAGTGCCCACCTTAACGGGAAAGGCGATGATTCGGATTCCTCCGGGAACCCACTCGGGACAGACCTTTCGCTTAAAAGGAAAAGGCTTTCCTAAAATCGGAGGCTTTGGCTCAGGCGATATGCTGGTCAGAGTGCTTGTCGACACTCCTCACAATTTATCTCATCGCCAAAAGGAATTGGTAGAAGAGCTCTCCAAGTCGACAGACACCACGCCTTTGGTTAAGTCTTTCCAAGAAAAAGTTTCGCAAATCATGAGGAACCGAAAATGAAAATACTCGTCGCACTTTTAATCTCCTTGAGTCTTCTGGTCTCTTGTACAACTGTGGCGACAAAAAAACGTCCGCCCTTTCGTCCTCCAACAGCCGCAGCAGCCTCAGAGAAAAAACCCAAGGGCGTTGGCGGCCTGACACCAGGACGTCCTCCTGAACAAATACAGACAGAATCTCTGGGCTTGCCTGCTTCGAAAACAGAGGATGCCATGGAGTACCTCAAAGGTTTGGTTTTACAGTCCGTTCAGGCTCCCACCAAACAAGAGCAAGACACCTATCGTCTGCACGCCTTGGACATTGTTGAAAACAAATTAAATGAAGATCAATTGGAAGAGGTTGCAAAGGGCTCTGACTTTGGTTATCTGCGCGGCCATGCTCTCTTCCGCTTGGGAGAAGTGGCGCTGGAGCACAAAGACAGCTCTACAGCAAAAAAATATTTCACCAGTGTGATGGAATACGTTCCTGGCAGTGACCTGGCTCAACGTGCGCAGGACATGATTCATCACATGGACTCCACCCGCAATGTGCAGGCTCAGACCATCGGTGTTGTGTTACCCTTGAGTGGTCGCAACTCCCCCGTGGGACAAAGAGCACTGCGCGGTCTGGAAATGGGCCTGGGTCTGCATATTCCCGGCTCCAGCTTCAAACTTGCTGTGATGGACAGCGAAGGAAATCCCGATTCCGCGCGCCGAGTCGTTGAACGCTTGGTCAAAGTAGACAATGTTATTGCCATCGTCGGCAGCCTGCTCAGCAAAACGGCTCCTGCCGTAGCTGCTAAATCTGATGAGCTCGGTGTTCCGACCTTAGCTCTCTCACAGCGCTCGGGTTTGACGGAGATCGGCCCCACGGTGTTCCGCAACTCTCTCACCAGTGCGATGCAAGTGCGAACCTTGGTGCGCACTGCAATGGATGATATGGGCATGAAGAAGTTCGCTCTTCTTTATCCGAATGATCCTTATGGTGTTGAGTTCGCGAATATCTTCTGGGATGAGGCTCTTGCTCGCGGCGGTGAGATCACGGCGGTGCAAACTTATTCACCCAAAGAAACTGACTTCCGTCTGGTCGTACAGCGTCTGGTTGGAACTTATTTTGGTGAAGCTCGACAAGAGGAGTTCTCCGTGCGTCTGCGTGAATTGCAACATGCCGATAAGAAGCGCTCTGTGCGAACTTCTAATTTGGAAACCGTTCTTCCTCCGATCGTTGATTTTGATGCCGTCTTCATTCCTGACAGTGTGAAGGCTTTGGGACAGATCTCGGCAATGCTCTCTTATAACGATGTTCGCAACGTCAAACTTTTAGGCACCAATTTATGGAACACCAAAGACGTTTCACGCCGGGCTGGTAATTTTTCCAGTAATCTTCTTTTTGTAGACAGCCTTTCTCCCAATATTCAGGAGAGATCACGCTTTATAAGTGAGTATAAATCCATTTATAGCGAACAGCCCTCTCTGATTGAAATTCAAGCTTACGATGCAGGTCTTATATTGCGTCAGTTGATTGCCTCAGGTGCGAACTCTCGCGAGGACCTCACTCGCCGCCTGACCGGCCTCCAGCGCCTGCCAGGGGCCGTGGGAGCCCTGTCCATGAATGCTGACCGCGAGATTGAAAGACCCGTCACACCTCTAACCGTGGAAAAAAATGAGGTTGTCCCCTTTTCGCCCTTGCGCCGCCGCTAAAATATTTTTTAAATATTTTTAACCCTCCTTTTCAAGACCCCTGTCTTAAGAACACCAGCGACTAACGTGTCGCAAAAAATCTTAAGAAAGGGGTTATTATGAAAAGAGCTATTTCTGAAACAATACTTATGGAGTGCAGAAAAAAACTTCTTGTAGCAAAACAAGATGTTTTGAATCGTTTCAGAACAGCTCAACGTGAACTGGCTCTGACGGAAAAAGGTGGAGATGAATGCGATCAATCTGTTGCCCATATTGCAGAGCATTCATTTCTCATTTCACAAGAGCGCATGCGCCATCATCTCGTCGAAATAGAAATGGCTTTGGCGCGCATCGAGATGGGCACATTCGGTATCTGCGAAGAAACCGAAGAAATCATTGAAGCAGATCGTCTTCTCGCCGTTCCCTGGACTCGTCTTAGCATAGAAGGTGCAGAAATCAGAGAAGCTGTGCAACGACGCTTTGCTCGTTAAAACATGCTTAGGAAAACGTCACGCGGCGCTTTTTTGATGACATGATCTCAAACCCCCGTAATAAGGAATTCACTTTCGGCCATGATCATCATATCGGGGGGTCAGATGAACGCAACCGAACTCAGTGAGAGTGAATTAAAAAATTTGAAGGACTCGTTGCTCTTTCAAAAAAGCTCCATCCTGAATAAAACGCATGAATTCAAAGCGGAGCAGGCGGGCATTTCTTTAGTCGCTGACGAAGCGGAAGCTGCGTCTTTAGATATTTCTAATAACATCTCCATTCATTTGCATGAAAGAGACCGTACGGCTCTGTATGCAATTGAAAGAGCTCTGGGCAAAATCACAGACGGGACCTATGGCCAGTGCGAAAGCTGCGCAGCTCCGATTGGTGCACGCCGCTTGCAAGCCAGACCTTTTACCGCTCTCTGCATCGATTGCATGGAAGAACAAGAGGGACAACCTGGCCTTTATCAATAGGCCCTAAGCCAAGACAGGCTCCTCTGGAGCCTTCCACAGACTTGATGTCAGTCTAATTTTAAAAAATTGTTCCCAGACGGGATTTAGCAAAAAGCGTCCCAAGCCGAGAAGATTCATACCTGAAATTATAAATCCCGCATTACGCGGAGGAGCGGTATGAGTTTTGACGATAAAGTCCTAGAAATCCCACAGACCTTGCCAATGTTACCTGTGAGAGACATCGTAGTCTTCCCTTACATGATAATTCCATTATTTGTAGGGCGCGATGCTTCTATTCGTTCCGTTGAAGAGGCTCTTACGAAAAATCGTTTGATCTTTCTCGCCTCGCAAAAGGACATCACAGAAGAAAATCCAACTCCTGACTCCATCTACACAGTAGGAACTGTGGCGATGATCATGAGAATGCGCAAGCTCTCAGACGGTCGCGTAAAAATCCTGATTCAAGGCGTGGCAAAAGGCCGTGTGAAGAATTTCACAAAAACAGATCCTTCTTTTGAAGTGGCTGTTGAGAAGATCGAAGAAATTCCATCGCAAAAAACCGTTGTTGAAAATGAACCTCTCATCCGCACAGCGAAAGAGCACATCGAGCGCATTATCGCTCTGGGCCGTCCTCTTTCTCCAGACATCCTTCTCGTGTTGGACGATGTTTCTGATCCAGGTCGCATCGCCGACTTGATCGCTTCCAACCTGGGCATCAAAGTGCAAGATGCACAAAAAGTTTTAGAGACGACAGATACAACGGAGCGTTTAAAGCTTGTGAATGAAATCTTGGCTGCGGAATTGGAAGTTGTGCAAACTCAGCACAAAACTCGCAGTGGTGGTAAAGACGA
>JBCECD010000115.1:5747-6859 GCA_039206745.1 Bdellovibrio sp.
GTCTAAATCACAAAGAGAGTACTTCCTGCGCGAGCAGATGAAAGCTATAAAGAATGAGCTGGGCGAAGGCGACTCCAAATCTGAAGAGATGGATGAGCTTCGTGACAAATTGTCCAATGCTGGCATGCCCTCACATGTTGAAGCCGAAGCTTTAAAACAATTGGGACGTCTCGAAAGAATGCATCCAGATGCTTCAGAAGCAACCATGGTTCGCACTTATCTCGATTGGATGGCGGATCTTCCCTGGGGTAAAAAGACCGACGATGTGATCGATCTTCGTCGTGCTAAAGAAATTTTAGATGAAGATCACTATGAGCTCGAAAAAGCCAAAGACCGCGTGATGGAATTCCTGGCGGTTCGCAAGCTGAAACAAAATCTCAAAGGGCCGATCCTCTGCTTCGGTGGACCTCCGGGAGTTGGTAAAACTTCTTTGGGTAAATCCATCGCCCGTGCAATGGGCAGAGAATATGTGCGCATCGCCTTGGGCGGTGTGAAAGATGAAGCGGAGATCCGTGGTCACCGTCGCACTTATGTTGGTGCCATGCCCGGCAAAATCATCCAGGCTTTGCGTCAAGCAAAAACCAACAACCCTGTGATCGTTCTCGATGAGATCGACAAGCTTGGTTCTGACTTCCGCGGCGATCCTTCAGCAGCCATGCTTGAGGTTTTAGATCCGGAACAAAACTCAAGCTTCCGCGATAACTATTTGAATGTGGATTTTGATCTTTCCAATGTTCTCTTCATCGCCACTGCCAACGTGTTGGAAAATATTCCGCCGGCATTGCGTGATCGTATGGAAATCATCAACATTCCTGGTTACACAGAAAATGATAAACTCCTGATCACGAAAAAACATCTGATCAGAAGACAGATCGAAGCCAACGGCATCACTGAAGAAAACATTCAGTTCACTGATGAAGGTATCAAATACCTGATCGCCGGCTACACTCGCGAAGAAGTCGACACGAGCTTCTCGGGCATGATCAATGCCTTCAAGTTCGGGGCGCCGCCGCATGGCGGGTCGGCACCCGGCATCGACCGGATCGTGATGCTGCTCGCCGACGAGCCCAACATCCGCGAGGTCATCCTCTTCCCGATGACGCAGAAGGCCG
>JBCECD010000116.1:0-425 GCA_039206745.1 Bdellovibrio sp.
ATCGACGATGCGCCCGTGTCGGAGCCGGTGTGGCTTCAGATTGCACAGAGTTGAAATGGTCTGGGGATTCTGTTTCAGCAGTAAAGCCTCTCTACTCTGGCAAATGTTTTGCCACAGCACAATTTGAAAACTGTGCTATTAAAATCGTGTTGATGCGTGCAAACCAACTTCCAGTTGGATCTGCTGACACAGGCAAAACTGCCAATGTCGTCGAGCAGGCGGCAGTGAAGCCGGATCTGAAAACTCTGATTCAAGATATTGTGAAGGGCGCCAGTGAAAAACTGGATTTAACCGAAGCTAATATCATCGTCGGCGGCGGTCGCGGCCTTAAAGAGGCGGGGAATTTTAAACTTCTTCATGATCTTGCAGACGTTTTAGGTGCGACAGTTGGTGCATCACGTGCTGTTGTGGATGCAGGCTGGGTG
>JBCECD010000116.1:435-4459 GCA_039206745.1 Bdellovibrio sp.
GGGTGAGCCACGGTATGCAGGTAGGGCAGACAGGAAAAACTGTGGCACCGAGTTTGTATATCGCTGTAGGTATTTCAGGTGCGATTCAACATTTGGCCGGGATGAGCGGTTCGAAAGTTATCGTCGCCATCAACAATGATCCTAATGCACCTATTTTCCAAAAAGCCACTTATGGAATCGTGGGTGATGCTTTGGAGATTCTACCTAAGCTCACTGAAGAATTCAAAAAAGCTTTGCATCACTAAGCTGTGTTCAGAAAATACATTCTTCCAGTTATTGTTTTTCTTTTCTATCGAACCCTCTCCTGGACGTGGAGGGTTCGACTTGTCGAACCTGACTCTTTAAAGCAAGCTCTCGAAAAATCTCAGCCGGTTGTGCTTTCACATTGGCATGGTGATGAGCTCGCTCTGCTCTCCATCGTAAAGCGCTATCGTATTGCCACCATCGCCTCTCAATCTCGTGATGGAGAATTGATGGCCACTGTTTTAAAGTGGTTGGGGGCAAAAACCAGTCGCGGCTCTTCCACTCGTGGCGGTGTTCAAGCCCTGAAGGGCCTGTTACGTTTGGTGAAAGAAGGGGGCAATTGCAGCTTTGCCGTAGACGGCCCTAAAGGTCCTCTGCACAAAGTAAAGCCCGGAGTTTTCGAATTGTCGCGAATGATTCGTGCTCCGATTTATGCCGCTGGTGTGGCCACTTCAAATGCACTCTATTTCCCTAAATCATGGAATAAAACTTTCTTACCAAAGCCCTTTGCCAAGGTGATTATCTATTGGGTGGGACCTCTTCCCGCAGTGGGACGTGACATCGACCCTCGAAACCCAGACCTTGCGCTAGAGTTGGAGGGTCTTTTACACCACGCAAGACAGCAAGCACTTAAATTCATTGCGGATAATGATGCCTAGTGCTAGCGTTTTGATGTGACCTGTCTTCAACTTTTTAAAGGGACTTTTAAAGTATGAAACTCCTATTCAGTATCTTATTGTTGTTCTCAGCCTCTGCGAATGCGCAAAAACCAGCTGAGGTGGTAGCTCAAGTTGGAAAGAAATCCATTACTCTCGAGTATTTTAATAAAAAATATGCCGAGGTGAGATCGCAAACGATCAATCCTCCCACCAAAGAGCAGTTTTTAGAAGACCTTGTTCGCTATGAGGTCGGTCTACAAGAAGCTGAAAAAAGAGGTCTGCAAAAAGATCCTGTGGTCATAGACCGTTTTAATCAAGAGTTGTACAAAGCTTTATTGGAAAAGGACCTGGGTCCTCGCGTTCAAAAAATTCAGGTGGCTGAAAAGGAAATGCAGGCTTGGTACACCAAGAATCCTGAATTGCGTACCAGCCATATTCTGATTGAATACAAAGCTGGTGCCACACCTCAACAGGTAGCTGAAGCAAAAAAACGCGCCACAGAAATTCTGGAAGAGGTTCGTAAGAGCAGCCGTCCTTTTGAAGAACTTGTTAAGCTTTATTCTGATGATGCTTTGTCAAAACAAGCAGGTGGAGATATTGGTTGGCAATCTCGCGTAACTCTAGTACCTGGATATTACGAAGCGGCGGCCTCCATGAAAGTCGGTGACGTAAAGGGGCTCATCGAAAGTCAGTTTGGCTTCCATATCGTAAAGTTGACCGGACGTCGCAGTTACGCTGATGCGAACAAAAGACAGATCCGTGCAGCTGTGTTTGATGAAAAAAGACGGTTGTTATTTAACGAATACTTTGAGCGCTTGAAGAAAACATACTCCATCAAGGAAAACAAAGCTGCGCTATAAAAGGAAGACGTCATGACATTTTTAAAGAGCCCCGCGAGAACGGGGCTTTTTGTTTTTATAGGCCTCGCTTTAGCGGGTTGTCCTTCCAATTATCAGAAAATATCCTCCAAACCTGTGGAGCAGGTGAATGAGCATGTTTTAACCTCCAAGCAATTTGCCAACCATTTGGCACGACGTCTGCGCAACTTCGATGCTCTGGCAGCAAAAGATCCCAACAATATTCACCGGGTGAAGGAAGAAATTCTGCGGGACTTTCTGGTAAAAAGTCTCACTCTCGATTGGGCTCGGGCGCAGAATATTTCAATCAGTGAATCTCAACTAGACAAAGAAGTGGATCGACTTCGGGCCAATTATCCTGATGATCTCTCTTTCCGCCGTTCGCTAGCGCAGGAAAATTTGGCTTTCTCCGAATGGCGCGAAGACCTGCGCTATTCTTTGATTGAGAAAGAGGTCTTCAAACGCATTAATGAAAAAGCAAAGGCTCCGACAGACGAGGATATCCGCCGCTTTTATGAGGATCATAAAGATCGTTATAAGAGAAAAGAGCGCATTTATATCCGCCAGATTGTGGTGGATGAAGAGGCCAAAGCTGATGCCATTAAAATGGAACAAAAATCCGTCGAATTCGCCACTTTGGCAAAAAAATATTCGATCACTCCCGAAGCCAAAGAAGGCGGACTGGTCGGCTGGATTGAAAAGGGTTCCGTTGATTACTTTGATCCTCTTTTTTCCGCAGGGTCGGGTCTTCAGGTCGTTAAAAGTCCCTTTGGCTTCCATCTTATTCGTATAGAAAAAAAATCACCGCCGACCACTTTGCCAATAGAAGAAGTTAAAAAACAGATCGTCTTAGAAATAAAAGCGCAACGCGAGCAGGCGGAATACGTGGCCTGGCTTGATGCTCAACTCAGAAGTAGTAAAGTCTTAAAGGACTATGCATTGATAAATGCAATCACTGTGGATACAAGAGGTTCTAATGATTAAGGTGTTGCTCGCTCTCCTGATAACAACAGCGGTTCAGGCCGAAGTGGTGGAAAAGACCGTGGCCATCGTGAATAACGAGCTGGTTTTGGCCTCAGATTTTAAGGAGCTTGAAAAACGCATCGGCAAACCGGGCTTGGTGGATGAGGCTTTGCTTTTTGATGGCAACGTGAATTCTCTGAAGGACAATAAAAAAAATCAGTTGGCCTATCTCATCAACGAAAAGCTGCTGTTATCCGAGATCAAACGCTTGAACTTAACTGTCACCAATGACCGTGTTGAAGCTGAGATCAAAGATAAAGCTAAAAAAAATAACATCTCTGAAACTGAGCTCCTCAACATCATTAAAGAGCAGGGTCTTTCCCCTTCTGAATACCGATCTTTTTTAAAAGAAAGTATTGAAAAGCAGTCTTTGATGGATATGGAGATCGTTTCCAAACTGCGTATTTCCGATGAGGATGCACTGAACGAATACCTGAAAAGCAATCCCGACAGCCGTCCTTCTATTGATGAGTTCAGCATTTCTCATATTTATTTCAGCCCGAAAAAGGGTGGTGCAGAGGCGGCTTTGCAGAGAGCGCAAACAACTCTGAAAAAGCTCTCTTCTGGAGAGAATTTTGAGAATCTAGCCCGTCAATTCAGCGAAGATCCTAACTTCTCCGCTGGTGGAAATCTGGGAACTTTTAAAAGCGGTGAGTTTTTGCAAGAGATTGAAGATGCCATTTCCAATCTCAAAGTGAATGAAACCACACCGGTTGTGAAATCACGCATGGGTTATCATATCGTAAAAGTGACTGCAAAAAAGCTTGTGCCAGATCCTAAATTTGAAAGAGTGAAAGATCGGATCAAAGCTCAACTTTTCGAAGCCAGCTTCAAACGTCAGCTTAAAGTGTGGTTGCAAACCAAACGTGAAGACTCCTTTATCCGCATCAATGATTAAAAAAATCTCCATCACGACAGGAGATACAGATGGCATCGGCCTTGAGGTCGCAGCCAAGGCTCTATACGAGCTTAAAAAGTCTCGGGACATTCAGTTCATTCTATGGCGAGCGCACGATGTAAATCCAAAGTATCTGCGCCTGCTCAAGGACTCCTGGCGGCCTCGCCAAGTCACTTCTTGGGAAGAGGCTTTGCGTGATCAGAAGGCTGGATTGATTGATCTTGCCTCTGATCTCTTACCTCCGCAATGGGTGGAACTCAGTGCTCAGGCCGCTTTTAAAAAAGAAATTCATGAAAGCATATAAATTATTCATAGGCCTGATGCTGACGTTGATTGTTGCGTTT
>JBCECD010000116.1:4469-6817 GCA_039206745.1 Bdellovibrio sp.
CACAGGTCCTCTTTCGAAAACTCTGATCTATGAATCAGGTCTTCGTGATATGGGGCACACTGATATTTTAAAAAGAGTTTCCAAAACTCAGAATGTTCATATGGGATTTTTAGGCAGGGAGTTCAATGTTCTTTTAGCTACAGCTCATATTCCTTTGAACAAGATCGCACAATCTCTGACGACGGAAAATCTTTCTCTGGCCCTGATCAACGCAAATCACTTGAGAAAAATACTTCCGACCTCCCTAGCACGCAAGCCCATCGGCCTTCTCGGCCTCAACCCTCACGCTGGAGAGGCGGGGCTTATAGGAGATGAGGAAGGTCAGTTGTTTCCTTCTCTGTTGAGCTTTGCACGACAACATAAAATTCCCGTGAGTGGTCCCTTGGTTCCTGACGCTGCTTTTTTAAAAAGTAATTGGAAAAAGTACTCGGTTTTTCTAGCTCTGTATCATGATCAAGGCTTGATTCCCTTCAAACTTGTACATGGCCAACAGAGCGGTGTTCATATCAGTGTGGGCCTGCCCTTTATCCGAACCAGTGTCGATCACGGCACAGCTAAAGATATTTTTGAAAAAAATAAAGCCCTTCCTCACTCTATGCGCGATGCCCTGACCTGGGCGGTAAAATTGTCTCGACTCTAATTTATTTCAATTATACATCTAATTGAATACATTCCGAATTTTTATGAGGTGACCTATGTTTCAACCGGTGATTTTTAGAGAATATGATATTCGCGGTGTCTACAATGGACAGTTCGACGATCACTTTGCTTACCTGCTTGGGCGCGCCTATGTCGTCTATATGAAAAAATATAAGGGCCTCGACAATCCTAAGATCGCTTTGGGTTGCGACGCTCGTGAAAGCTCTCCGGCTATCATTAAAAATCTGGCTAAAGGCTTGATGGATTCAGGCGCCAGTGTGATTCATCTGGGATTGGTTACAACGCCAGTCTGCTATTTCTCCACTTTTCATTTGCCGGGTGTGCAGGGAGCTATTCAAGTCACGGGTTCTCACAATCCTCCTGAATACAACGGATTTAAAATTTCAGTGGGTAAGGGCACCATCTTTGGCGAAGAAATTCAGAAGCTTTTGCACATCATTCAAATTGGTGAGTTCATCGAAGGCAAAGGCAGTGAAGAGCATTTCGATATCAAGCCTCTCTACTATGAGCGCTACAAAAGCGAATTCGGTCAAATCAAAGACATCAAAGTCGTTTTGGATTGTGGCAACGGCGCAGGTGGCTCTGTCGTCAGAGGTTTATTCAATGCTGTGGGACTCAATCCCACTATTTTATTTGAACAGCCCGATGGTCGCTTTCCGAATCATCATCCAGATCCGACAGTAGAAAAAAATCTTAAAGACCTCCAAGAACAAGTCGCAAAAGAGCAGGCTGTTTGCGGAATCGGTTTTGACGGTGACGCCGATCGCATCGGTGTTGTGGATCACACAGGCCGCATGGTTTATGGTGATGAACTGATGGTGATTATCGCGCGCGCCATTTTACAAGTTGAGAAAGGCGCAAAAATCATCGGCGATGTGAAATGCTCCGACCGTCTTTATCAAGATGTTGCTAAGCACGGTGGTCAACCCATCATGTGGAAAACCGGCCACTCTTTGGTGAAAGAAAAAATCAAAGTGGAAAAAGCTCCCTTCGGTGGAGAGATGTCAGGTCACGTTTTCTTTGCAGATCGCAACTACGGTTATGACGATGCTCCTTACGCCGCTTTACGCTTGGTGGAGATTTTAGCTAAGACTGGTAAGACCATTCCTGAACTGCTTGAGGGCCTTCCTCCTGCGTTCAACACGCCTGAGATTCGGATCGATACGACTGAAGAGAAGAAAGTTTTGATTGTACAGAAGATGATTGAAGCTTTCCCTGGAGGTCCCGGTGCCGATTACAAAGTGGATTTCACTGACGGCATCCGTTTAAGCTTTGCTGATGGCTGGGCTCTTTGTCGCTCTTCCAACACGCAACCGGTGGTTGTGGTTCGCTATGAGTCTTCTTCTCAAGCAGGCCTCGATCAAATCCGCTCTCGTGTGGAAGCTGTCGTCAATAAGTACTTGTAGAGCTCATTTCAAAACTCACCTTTGACCATTGAAAGTATTGAGATTTTTGGAGGTTTTGAAATAGGCCCTAGTTTCATCTTTCGTTGGTATCAGAGCCTTCTCCCTAAGAAAGGGGAATGTTCTGATAACCGTTATTACCGTAGCGGTTCTGCAACGCATTGTCAGATACAATCTATCTCAAGATATTAAAACTATCTCATCTTACCAGGCATAAACTGGTCCCTTTGATTGTGGGTGCTTTTATCTATCCGTTCTCCGGAACAAGAACTCTTCAAATCTAAG
>JBCECD010000117.1:0-6803 GCA_039206745.1 Bdellovibrio sp.
TGGCAATCCTGAGCAGCGTCAGTTTGGTCGATGGTATTTTCATCAGATAAAAACCAAGACGGGATTTGCTTTTCGAGGTGGAAGTTATAAAGGTGTGGATCTGACTTTGGGTGATGGTAAAAACTCAATCAGCGTGCTCATTCGCAGTATCGAGTGTGTAAAGACAGGCGAAAGAGTGGAGGGTCCTTCACTTGTGGTGGATCGCATCCTCACAGAGCAGAAGATCTCTTCTTTGCGAAATCTCAATAAAGGTTTTTCTTTGCAAGTGCTTCGAGACTCCAGTTGTCCACGTCGCCCCATTTACACGGGGCCCCGAGTGGGCTTGGCTCCCTCGCGCGTGAATGAAGATCCGACGCTGTCTTATTTGTTTTATCCCGCAAGATTTGTGACGGAGGCTTATCGAGTGAGGAAGGGACGCGTACTGCTGTTCCTCCATCAAGTTTTATTGCAAGGTTTTGATCAGGCCCTTAAATGTATGAGTATGACTCCCAGACAGGGTATGAAATACCTGGAAGCCTTCCAGCGGGGACAAGGAAAAAAACGCAACCAGTGCCAATACACCAACTCCCCTCTCCCGCTCTGCGAGCTTTTTGGCTGTTATGTGGGCTCTATTGAGCGGGATGGGAGCAACTTGCTTTTGGGTAAGCCCGAGTAAAAACTGTCAAACAAGAATAATATTATAAAGTAAGTGTCTAACTATATACGTCTCAAAGTAACACAATTGGGCCCCCTCAGATCTCCAAAGCTTATATATTGCTTCTAAAGACCGGCACGACCCTTGTAATTGTGGCCATGATCACACGTACGTGCTTTTGGAGGATATACATGCGCCTATTTACTTCTCTTGTTATTTTTGCTGTGTTCTGGGGCGCAACCAGTCAGGCTGCTGTCCTGCCTGAGGTGAAGAGTTACCGCGAATGGAAGACAGATCAAATCCAAGTGGCTCAAGCCAAAATCTCCTCTTTAAAAGCGCAAATCGAGAATAAGAAGGCCGGTCGCGGGCTGGCGGCAGGAACCGACCCTAATTTGGCTAAAAAAGCCTCCACAGAGGCCGTATCCTCAGCAGATATGTCTGTGGAAAAGCTGGAACGTCTTTTAAGAGAAGAGCAATATGATCTGGAACTTGCCAAGGACCTTTCTGTCACCGATTACTTTGTTGGTTATCTGACGAAGATTCAGGATAAAAAGTCGGCTTTCCAAGAGGTGGCTGGCAAACTGTCCCCTGAAGAGGTGGCAGAGTTGATGACCGCCTACGCCAACTCCGTTTTTGGTGCCCATTCAGCCGACCTGCCCGTCAGCGCCACCAATAACACGGCTAAAGACTCTATTAAGTAAGTCTGCGAAAAGTCTCAATTTATACAAAGCATCACAACAAAATAAAGCGTTGGAACTTGACATCGCCATAGGCCGATCCATATTAGGTCCGTTAAATCAAAAATAAAACGGAGGTACACTATGGCGAAGAACGAATTTGGCGTTCGTCCCCTTCATGACAGAATCTTGGTTCGCAGAATGGCGGAAGAAGAAAAAACCGCTGGCGGACTTTTCATCCCTGATACAGCAAAAGAAAAGCCGCAAAAAGGCGAAATCATCGCAACTGGTAAAGGTCGCGTGACTGAAGATGGAAAAATTCTTCCGTTGGAAGTTAAAGTCGGAGACAAAGTCCTATTCAGCAAATATGCAGGTACAGAGTTAAAGCTGGAAGGCGCTGAGTACTTGATGATGCGTGAAGAAGATATCTTGGGCGTATTCAACTAATTCATAAATAATAACGGAGAAAATCATGTCTAAAGTAATTACATTTTCAGAAGACGCTCGTGCCCACATCCTTAAAGGTGTGAACACTTTGGCGAATGCAGTAAAAGTAACTTTGGGACCTAAAGGTCGCAATGTTGTGATCGATAAATCTTTCGGATCTCCTCTGATCACTAAAGACGGTGTGACTGTTGCGAAAGAAATCGAATTGGAAAACAAATTCGAAAACATGGGCGCTCAAATGGTTAAAGAAGTGGCTTCTAAAACCAATGATGAAGCTGGTGACGGAACAACAACAGCAACTGTTTTGGCTCAAGCGATCTACCGCGAAGGTGCGAAACTTGTTTCTGCTGGTCACAACCCTATGTCTATCAAGCGTGGTATCGACAAAGCTGTAAACTTGGTTATCGACGAGTTGAAATCCATGTCTAAACCAGTAAAAGGTTCCAACGAAGTGGCTCAAGTTGGCTCTATCTCTGCGAACAACGACAAAGAGATCGGTCAAATGTTGGCAGATGCTATGGATAAAGTAGGCCGTGAAGGCGTTATCACTATCGAAGAATCTAAAACTGCAAAAACGGAAGTGACTGTGGTTGAAGGTATGCAATTTGATCGTGGTTACTTATCTCCATACTTCGTGACAAACGCGGAAAGAATGGAAGCGGTTTTGGAAAACGCTTACGTTTTGGTATACGACAAAAAAATCTCTTCTATGAAAGATATGATCAGCATTCTCGAAGGCGTGGCAAAACAAGGCCGTCAGTTGTTGATCATCGCTGAAGATGTTGAAGGTGAAGCTTTGGCAACTTTGGTTGTAAATAAATTGCGCGGTACTTTGCATATTGCTGCGGTGAAGGCTCCTGGCTTCGGCGATCGCCGTAAAGCTATGTTGGAAGATATCGCTATCTTGACTGGTGCAAAAGTGATCTCTGAAGACATCGGTCGCAAACTTGAGCAAGCAACTGTTGCTGACCTGGGTGTGGCGAAACGTATCGTTGTTGATAAAGACAATACTACAGTCATCGATGGCGCTGGTAAAAAAGCGGATATCCAAGGCCGTGTTGCTGCTATCAAAGCTCAAATCGAAGAGACGACTTCTGACTACGATAAAGAAAAACTGAAAGAGCGTTTGGCTAAATTGGCTGGCGGTGTTGCAGTTATCCACGTTGGTGCTCCTTCTGAAGTTGAGATGAAAGAGAAAAAACACCGCGTGGAAGATGCTTTGAACGCAACTCGTGCTGCGGTTGAAGAAGGTATCGTTGCGGGTGGTGGAACTGCTTTGTTGCGCGCTTCTGCAAAAGTTGACAAAAATAAATTTGTTGAAGAAGAGCAATTTGGTGCGGTTATCATCAAGCGTGCTTGTGAAGAGCCTATCCGTCAAATCGCTGCAAATGCAGGACTTGATGGCGCGATCGTTTTGGATCGTATTCTTCAAAACAAAGCAATCACTTGGGGTTTCAACGCTTACTCTGACGAATACACTGACTTGATCAAAGACGGTGTTATCGATCCAGTAAAAGTGGTTCGTTGCGCTCTAACAAATGCAGCGTCTGTGGCATCTTTGATGCTGACAACTGAAACTATGATTGCTGAAGCTCCTAAAAAGGAAACAGCGGCTCCTGCCGGTGCTCCTGGAATGGGCGGCATGGGTGGAATGGGCGACATGATGTAATCCATCAGGTCTTACCAGAAACTATTAAAAGCCCGGCTAAGTCCGGGCTTTTTTATTTTTAAAAGAGATACTGCACTCCACCCATCAGAGTGGTTAGCTTGTGACTGGTGCTGGAAGCGGGGTCCGTTCGTTGACCGGTTCCACTGAAATCTGAATTGTAATTCTCAAACATCAGCTCGCCACGGATTTTAAATCGGGTCTTCATTTTGTAATCCACGAAGAAACTAAAAGCGTTGATCTTGTTGTCAGATGAGGCCCCACTGCTTTTGTTTTCGTTGACTGAAGGATTGAGGAAGAAATCAAACTTACCGCCGATATCCACAGGGATTTCCTCAGACAATGGGAATTGTCCAGCCAGACTGATCAGCAGGCCACCATAGCGCATCGTTGTGAAAGCCGTCGGAGTGCTGTCATCAATGCTAAAGTTAGTATTTTGATAACCAGCCGCGACCTGAATTTTCGGACCAAAGAAATCACTGGTTAATAGGAAGTTATAGCCAAAATGAACTCCATATTGCCCCATAGCCACGTTCAAACTGCCCGGCGAGGACCCAGCAAGACCATTATCAACAGAGAAGACAGACTGGCGTAATTGCAAGCCGACATACCATTCCGGATTGATCCACAACTCCCCTCTCACCATGATATGAGGAGCAAAGTTATTCTGTCCGCTGACGGAGCCCGCTGTATTTAAGTTCACATTTTGACTGTAATTGCCGATTCCCGCTAAGAGCTCCACTTTGCCAAATTGTGGAGGCATCGTCGGTAGCCACTCTTGAGGGTCTTCCCCGAAGGCCATCTCTTTGTCAGGCCGTGTACTGAGATCCTGTAGAACTTTCCCTGAAGGAGTTGTCACAGGAGTTGAGTATTTTACAAACTCATCCGGCATGACTTTCGCTCCTACGGCGATCAGGCCGGGTTCTTTTTCCATTTCGATGTAACCGAAACTGAGATAGGGCTCGACTTTGAAAAGCTTCACACGCCCGAGTACTTCTTTCTCTGTGCTGACCATGAAATTTAATTTCGGGTGACGGTTGACTTTAATAACCTGCACGACCGAGACGCGGCTCTCAGATCGCAGTCCATAGTTGCTGCCCAGATTCAAAGTCACCTGCTGACCGCGACGGCTTAAGATCGTCGCACGAAAAGGCATGCGATATTTGATGTTCTCAAAAAGCTTTCGAGCTTCTTCGCGAATTTGAGCTGTTTCAAATCCTTTGAAATCATTCAAAGACTCTTGCAGTAAAGGTAATCCTTCGCGTCCTACATACAAAGTCATGATTAAAGAAGTACCCCGAGGTCCTCGGACAATGCGAGTGGCGAGAGCGGCCTCTGCGGAGGCCTTCTGTAAAATCGTTTGCACCCCGGTCGGGTTTTCATCCAAAGTTTCAGAGCGAATATCAAGGTCTGCGGGATAAGCAGATAAAGACCACTGTTTGTCATTGTTGAGAAGTGTGCGCAGCTCCTCTTCGACGGGACGAGCGTAAATTCCCCCAACATTGTCAGTCGGTGGAATTAACACAATCGACTTTATGGCCAGGTCCTGATCTACAGTGCTGACATAGACGTTCTGGGCATTTGTCTGGGCTCTTACTTCTGAAGAGTAAAAAATGAAACAGGACGCGACTAGAGAGAAAACAAGAAGAAATGAATTCATAAAATAATTCTGCCTTGCCTCGAGAAACCCGTCAATTTGACATCAAGTAATTCAGACCGCTGGCCGAAATTATTTTTATGAATTCTGGAATGTCTTTCCTGCTATCAAGTCTTTTGTTTTTTGTTAACTTCCCCGCGCAAGCTCAGATGGGGCTTGAAGGAGTTTCCTCTGGACGCTATGAGGTTCGCAAGCCTCTTTCCAGAAAACCTGCACAAGCAGAGCCGATCGAAGATGGCGAGGAGAAAAAGACGGTCGCTGTGACCCCCAGGGCAATTCCTTCTACGGAGCTGCCGCCGGCTTCCAGCGAGAAAGAGGTTCTTCCGTCGGAAAAAGTGCTCACACCACCGACTGAAGTCCAGGAACCGACGTTGAGTGAGCAAGCGGAAAGTCTTTTTTCCAACAAGGCTGAAAAGATTTACGATTTTTACCGCGAGCAAACTCATCCTGACGATGTTCGCAACAATCGTGTCGAGCTGGATCTGATGCCAGTCATCGCTTATGTTGATTCGCAATCTAATTATTCTTACCGCGACTATCATAGCTTTTTTAATGCGATCAAAGTCCGTTCCAATATCTGGTTTACGCCTTTGATTGGTGTGAGCGGTCAGATGCTGTTCTCCTTTGCGGCAGATGTGGATTCCGTTCAGGCGGACTCATCCCGCGTCCCGGCTAAGTATGAGAATTTGGATCTGGGTGTGAACTTCAGAAAATTCTTTGGAGTTTCCAGAAAGTCCAGCTCTTTGGAGTTTTCTGTGCTTTATAGCGATAATAAAATGACTACACCGAGTGACAACACTTCGCGAGCTCGTCTGACTTCGCATGGTTTGGGTTTGGGATTGAAATCTCGCATTCCCATCTCTCTGAATTATGCTTGGATGGTGGGGGGCACTCTGTTTCCCCGTTTGCAACACAGTGAGGGTGAGACTGGAATAGACATCAACTCAGGTTCTGCTGAGGAAAGCATTCGTATTGGTGTGGACCTGGGCGGTGAATGGAAATTCACGCGCTTTAGTCAGATGACCTGGAACCTGGGAGTCAGTGCAGAGAGAAACGTCTTTGATGGCACGGCTCAGCTGACAGATCCCGATACGGGACACAAACCTTCGAATGTCAGTGTGACCAATTCGCTTTATATGTTTTCCCTAGGCTATCGTTGGGGCTATTAAAATCCTCTCATCAAAGCGAACTTTAAATTCTATACTGGTTTTATGAAAATTCGTTTTGTAGTGGTCGATGATGCGGCCTTTTTGCGTGAGCTCATCAAAAATATTGTCGAAGAATCTGGTGGCCTGTGCGTGGGAGAGGCCAGCAATGGAGATGAAGCCATCTCTGTTATCGAAAACACTCTGCCCGATGTGGTTTTTTTAGATATGGTCATGCCTCTTCGTAATGGCATTGAGACGGCAAAGGCTTTAAAGGAGCTGCATCCTGATGTGAAAATCATAGGATGTTCCACTATTGATCAGGAAGCTCTGGTGCAGAAGGCTTATGAAGCTGGATTTGACAGCTATATTTTAAAGCCCTTCACTAAGGATCAAATTATAAATGAGATGAAAAAGGTGTTGCCTCACCTGGGAGAATCCAATCATGGAAGAACTTAAGTTCGTATTGAAATGCCTGGCGTTCACAATGCTTTTAACTGTGATGCTGCAAGTGAAGGTTGGAAATGCGTCGGTTGAGGCCTACGCCTTTCATTGGTTGAAATACTCTTCAGTCTCG
>JBCECD010000118.1:0-6759 GCA_039206745.1 Bdellovibrio sp.
CACATAAGGTATGTATTTTTCCTTATTCGCCTCGTCAAAGTACTCCAGATTTTTACCGGAGAATTTTGCATGTTGAGTGAGATCGAAGTCCGAACGGTTGTGAATCCCCTCCAACTCAGAAAAGCCCATCGGGAATTTATATTCCACATCGACAGCGGCTCGTGCGTAGTGAGCCAGCTTATCGTGATCTTTGAAGCGCAGATTATCTGTTTTAATACCGTACTTCACATAGAAGCTCCAGCGAGTTTCCTTCCACTGAGTGAAATACTTGTCATCTGTCCCCGGCTTCACAAAATATTGCATCTCCATTTGTTCGAATTCACGAGTACGGAAAATAAAGTTTCCAGGAGTGATCTCATTGCGGAAAGATTTTCCAATCGCTGCAATTCCGAATGGAATTTTGTAGCGAGATGACTGTTGGCAGTTTTGGAAATTCACAAAGTGACCTTGAGCTGTCTCCGGACGCAAGTAGATAACACTGGCTGAATCCTCGAGAGGGCCAATGTGAGTTTTAAACATCAGATTGAAGTTCCGCTCTTCTGAAAGATTTTTACTGCCACATTGAGGGCACTTTTTTTCATTGATGTAGGAATCTGTATTGTCGGCGCGAAAGCGCGTCTTGCAATCTTTGCAATCCACCAAAGGATCACTGAAACCATCGACGTGACCTGAGGCTTTCCACACCGTTGGATGCATCAAGATCGCTGCATCAATACCGACGATATCCGAACGACGGGTCATGGCATTCCACCACGCGCGCTTCACATTCAGTTTCATCAACGAGCCCAATGGACCATAGTCCCAGCAACTGCCCAGACCTCCATAAATCTCACTCGAAGGAAAAACAAATCCTCTTCGCTTACTGAGACTGACCAAAGTGTTGAGATCTTCGCAATGCTTAATTTTCATACAGGCTCCATGGCTGATAACAAACAGCAGATATGGTTACACTTGGGTCCAGAAGCCGTCAAGGAAAGGTGGTCCCCCTTGATCTCCTCCAAAGCATTGGAGAGACTCATTTTATGCAGCGCATAGTTCATATTCTTTTCATTCTTTCCTCCCTATTTATTGTGCAACCGTCAGCTCATTCCGAGTCTGTCACTCAGTTCATGACCAAAGAGGAGAAAATCCGTCAGGAGATGATTGTCATTTCCCGGGAGCTCGGTGTGACCTGTGCAGAGTGCCACAATGTTCAAAACTTCCGCGACAACTCGAAAAAGAATTTTAAAATCAGCAAAGACCATATGAAACTTACGCAAATGCTCAAGGACAATGGCTTCAATGGTAAAGGCGGCCCGGCGGCTACCTGCTACATGTGCCATCGAGGCAAATTGAAGCCCGACTTCAAAGAACCGGCTTCGGCTAAAACTCCCTGATTTTTTCCTGCAATCCTGAACCAAAATCCGTCTTGAACCGTCTAAATACAGTTCCCCCTTTCATTGACTTAAGTCTAAACTGTTTTCGTACGTAGGCTGCACGCCCGAAAGGACTTGTATGAACTTGATTGACCTCTCGATCCGCCGTCCCGTTTTTGCATGGGTTCTGATGTTCTCTCTCATTGTCTTCGGGGCGATCAGTTTGAATCGGATGGGGATCAGTCAGTTACCCGATGTCGACTTTCCGATCGTGAGTGTTTCCGTCACCTATGAAGGTGCGGCCCCTGAAGTGGTTGAAGCGGAGCTGATCGACCCTATCGAGGAACGGCTGTTGGCAATTGAGGGCATCAAAGAGATGCGCTCCTCGGCACGCCAAGGTTCAGGCTCTGTCACTCTCGAGTTTGATATTAATCGCAATGTCGATGTGGTCTTGCAAGAGGTGCAGACCGCTCTGAGCCAGATGCGCATGCCGCAGGGAGTGGACCCGGCGATTGTCCGCAAACAAAATCCAGAAGAAGATCCAATCATCATCGTCTCCGTTTATGGTGAAGCTCCTCTGCGCAATATGCTGAACTGGACCGAAAACTATCTGCTCGATCAGATTCGCTTTCTTCCCGGTGTCGGTGAAGTGAGCATCGGTGGATTCAGTGAACGCAATCTCCGGGTCTGGATTGATATGAAAAAGTTGGCGGCCCTGTATTTGACCGTCAGTGATGTCGTCGATGCTCTCGGCACTCAACATCTCGAAAGTGCCGCAGGTCAGTTCACTGAAAAAGAGCGTGAACTCCGAGTGCGTTGGCTGGGAGAGGCGACGGATGTCAGGGAAGTTGGCAACATTCAAATTCTCCGCCGAGGCGGTCAGAGAATTCATGATCGTATTATTTACATCAAAGATGTGGCCACTGTAGAGGATGGACTTTCAGATATCAGACGTATTGCCCGTGTGGATGGACGTCAAGCTGTCGGGATTCAGATTCGTAAGCAGCGCGGAACCAATGAAGTGACAGTGGCTCAGACCGTGCGCGAAAAGTTGGATCAAATTAAAGACAGCTTTCCCGAGGGCTTTCAGTACCGAGTCAACGTTGACTTCACTCGCTCAACCGAAGCGACGGTGAATCTGACTATCGAAAAGTTATGGGTGGCTGCCCTGATCACAATCTTGGTGTGTTTCCTCTTTCTGGGAAGCATCCCGGCGGCGATCAACATCCTGTTCTCGATCCCGACTTCAATTGTGGGAACCTTCACAATTCTCTACTTCTCAGGATTCACGCTCAATCTCTTCACCCTTTTGGCGCTGACTTTGTCGATTTCCATTGTGGTCGATGATGCGATCATGTTGTTGGAAAATATCGTGCGCCATTATCGTATGGGGAAAGGTTCGGCCAAGGCTGCGTCCGATGGATCTAAAGAAGTTTTACCAGCGGCCATCGCCGCCACTCTGGCGGTTATTGCGGTCTTCTTACCTGTAGTCTTCATGGATGGAATCATCGGCAAATTCTTTTTCCAATTCGGCGTGACCATGAGTGCGGCGGTGTCTTTGTCCTTACTGGAAGCGGTGACCATCACACCAATGCGGGCCGCAGCCTTCCTGAGTAGTGAGCCGAAGGTTTCAAAACTGGAACACTTCTTAGACACAGCCTTTGAGAAATTAGCGCATCACTATGAAAATGTTTTGCGCGGCACTTTGCGCTGGAAGTATCTGGTGGTGTCAGGATCTATTATCTTCTTCATTGTCTCTCTGTTCTTGATTACCAAGGTTCGTCAGGAGTTCGTTCCGGCGCAGGATCAGGATCTGATTATGGTTTCAGCGCAGGCTCCTCCAGGCACTTCTCTCGAGCGCACCAGTGATCTGGCGCAGAAAATTGAAGAGGTTTTACGTAACAATGAGAATATTGCCGGTTTTTTTGTTTCCATTGGCGGCGGCGGTGGCGCCTCCAGTGTGAATCAGGTTTTTCTACCCGTGACTTTGAAGTTGCGCGCAGATCGCCAGGTGAGCCACACCCAAATCATGGGACAATTGCGTGAAGAGTTTAAAAAAATCAAAGGCATTCGCGTGACCATGCGGGATATCTCTGCACGGAATCTGACCTCAGGACGGCAGAACCCTCTGGCGATCAATTTGCGGGGACCCGACTTAAAGGTTCTGCTTGAAAAATCAGAAGAGCTGATGAAGCGCCTTGATCAGGACAAGCTGGCTGTAGATCTCGATACAGACTTCCGCACCGGTATTCCGGAGTTGATCTTAACTCCACAGCGGCAATTGATGGCGGAGCGAGGTGTTTCCGTTGAAGATGTCGGGCAAGTTCTCTCCGCCGGTGTGGGTGGCTTGCGACAGGGCCGCTACACAGCGGATGGTCGACGCTACGATATCCGTTTTAAAATTCTCGAAGATCAAATTCGTTCAGCGGATGATTTCAAACGCCTTTATGTGCGCAATAATTTCGGCAACCTGATTCCTCTCTCGCAATTGGTGCATATTAAAGAGGGAGATGCGATTCAGGGGATCAGCCGGGTGAATCGGCAAAGATCTATCTCGGTGTTCGGAAATCTGGGCCCTGGCCAGTCACAGGCTTATGTTTTGGATAAAACCGCGACGATTGCCAAGGAGATTTTGCCTGAAGGTTATTCGTTTGCTCTCGAGGGAGCTTCGGCAGGTTTTGCCTCTTCTTTTGCCAGCCTCTACTCGGCGATGATGGTGGGAATTCTTGTGGCCTATCTGATTTTGGCTGTGCAATTCAACTCTTTCATCCATCCAGTTTCGGTTCTTGTCGCCTTGCCGTTCAGTGTGACTGGCGCGTTGATAGCTCTTTGGATGTTTGATGTCTCTTTGAATCTTTTCAGCTTTATCGGTTTGATTGTTCTCATGGGTATTGCCAAAAAGAACTCTATTCTCTTGGTTGAGTTCACCAATCAGATGCGCTTCCATGGCGGGGGGCTCCCCCATCCTCGAGATGCTCTCTTGAAAGCCTGCCCGATTCGTCTGCGCCCGATTCTGATGACATCAGTCGCCACTGTGGCTGCTGCATTGCCTTTGGCATTGGGCTCAGGAATTGGCTCTGAAACTCGGTTGCCCATGGGACTTTCTATCATCGGAGGAACTATTGTTTCCACCTTGCTCACACTCTTTGTTGTCCCGGCTCTTTATTTGATGATGACCCCTCTGGAAAGCAAAAAGAAAGAAGTTGAGTTATAGCTCAGAGCTCCAAAAACTGGAGTTTGATCGTCACCGCTCAAACGATCTTAAAAGAGAGCTTTCTTTCTGAAATTCCTGAGATTAGACTTTTAACAACTGACGTTTTATTTCTTATAAAGGATTTTTTTATGTCTCGCTCTTATATCTTCAAAGGTTTACCTTTGAGTGTTCTTTTTCTCACCGCTTGCGCCCATCATCCTGATGTACGTCCCGGAACAAATGGAATCAATCGCGTGGTGATCGCCTCTGAAAATACAGAAGAGGGCTCCCGTGAGGCGATTCGCCAAGCTCGCAGTTACTGCAAAGAACAGGGCAATCTCTCACCCGCTTTTATTGAAGAGAATTCTCAATACAAAGGTGATATGGAAGAAAAGAACTATAAAATGGCGAAGAAAGCCAGCAAGGCCGCAAAAGTTCTGGGTGGCACCACTTATGTACTCGGCGGTCAGAATGAATCCTCTGCCGGCGGTATCGTAGGTCTGGGCGGAGCTGTCGCCGATGATGTTCTGGGTAAAGGCTACAATGTCGAAATGAAGTTTCAGTGTCAGTAGGTGTTAAAGATCTGTTTGCGAATAGAGGCAGCTGAATCCTTTACCGTCCCTCGACTGTTCCCACAGAAACTTACCCGTTTCATCGAAAATAAGAGTGTCCTCTTTGGTTAACATGCCATTCTGATGACCTTGCGAAAGATGCAGGGTCTGTTTCTTTTTGATGACGTTATCAGCGCGAGTGACCTCTTGGATACGCTTTTGCAGCAAGGTGCCATCGCGAGTTTGCTGAACGCGAGGACCACGATTGATCGAGCAGAAAACTTCGGGATCCGCCGTCTGAACTGATGCGATCACTGTCAGGGAAAAACCGTCATTACAAGCCGGTGTCCACTGAAGCTGCTGAGGGCAGTTGTCAGTGCCGGCAGCCAAATAATAAGTCTGAGATGGCGAACTGGAAAAAGTCACCACACTTTGCGGCGTGCGCATAGTACGACGCTCATCCTGGGCCCAAAAAGCGATAAGAAAGCAGAAGCCTAACCAGCATCCCATTGTGAGATTTTTTGTCATCCCGTAAATCATTCACAAGCTCCTTCAGTAAAACACTTATAGAAGAAGCAAAGTTTATGCTCTGTGAAAGTCCTCAAACATTGAGCTGAAAGTCTTTCTCTCAAAATGAGATGTCGATCTTTTTAAAAGTGCCGTTTCTCAGCTGAGGTTTTTGAATTTTTCTTTTCATTTTTTATTGAATTTTTTATTTTGCAGTATCTCCGCACTCACTGAAGGTTGGCTTTAGGCCCAAGTCTGAATTCTAATAGCGCATTGAGTGTATATTTGGGTTGTGGAGCACGCACATTATAGCAACTCGAGGACTTCATAATTTCAGATGAGTAAATTAAACAGTTTTGTTGAGAATGGCTTTATAAGCGGTCTCTAAAAATTCCATAGAGCTGGCGTCGCAACGACGCAAAGCAGTTTGATAGGCTTCAGTCACAGACATCAAAGAAGAGCCTGCTGGGATTCCCAGGACTTCATAGGCGTCCCAACTGTGGCCATTGTAATTAAACATCACATTGAGGGCTTTCGTGCGTCTCCCTTTCTCCTCAGAGAGGGAGACAGGGGGTATGAGTGGCGGTGTGCTATCTTGGGCTTTCATATTCAACTGCGTCGGACGATGGGCTCCGCCGCGTGATATGAGATACCAAAAGATAAAGATTCCCGCCCCCACTAAATTCAATGTCAAAAAGTCTTGGCTATTCATCCAAGTTCTATTATTCGTTGGGAACTAAAAATTATCAAGGAGTCCCCTGCATGGCCGCCCCAAATCCATTTGAAAAGCAAACTGCAATTCCCGGTGTGAGACATATCCTCGCTGTCAGCTCAGGTAAAGGGGGCGTTGGCAAAAGCACAGTGGCCACAAATCTGGCTCTGGCTTTGAGCAAAAAAAGCAAAGTGGGTCTCCTCGATGCCGATATTTACGGTCCAAGTATTCCTCGCATGTTGGGCTCCCTGGCACAAAAGCCTATGATAAATTCGGAGACAAACCAACTCGAACCGATTGTGAGATATGGAGTAAAACTCATGAGTATTGGTTTTTTAGTGGAGGAAGGTTCCGCTGTCGTGTGGAGAGGTCCTATGCTCTTCAAAGCGATGGATCAATTTCTTCGCGATGTGAACTGGGGTGAGTTGGATTATCTTGTCG
>JBCECD010000119.1:0-6732 GCA_039206745.1 Bdellovibrio sp.
GATTTCCTCGAGCAAAAGATCGTAAAACTACAAAAAGTAAAAACCGTTGTCCTGGACGAAGCCGATGAGATGTTATCCATGGGTTTTAAAGACGACCTCGAGACCATTCTCAAAGCCACTCATCCTGAGGCTGAAGATGAAAGCTCACACCGTGCAGCTTGCCGAACTTGGCTTTTCTCCGCAACGATGAGCCAGGAAGTGCGTCGTCTTTCCAGCTCTTATCTCGAAAACCCTGAAACTGTTCAGGTCAATAAAGTCGGCGGCACCGCTGATACTATTGAGCAGGTTTATTACACAGTAAAAGATGTTTATAAAACTGAAGTCATTGCTCGACTGTTGCAAACGCGCCCTGAGTTTTACGGCATTATTTTCTGTCAGACTAAGATGGAAGTTGCTGAGCTCGCTGATGTTTTGACTCAAAGAGGCTTTCCTGCGGATTCTCTGCACGGAGATAAGAGCCAAGCTGAACGCGAATCCACTCTGAAAAAATTCAAACAACGCCAAGTCAAAGTGATCGTGGCAACGGACGTCGCCGCTCGCGGTCTGGATATCAAAGATCTGACTCATGTTGTGAATCACTCTTTACCTTGGGACTCCGAATCCTATGTTCACCGTATCGGTCGAACAGGACGAAATGGTCAAAAGGGTGTGGCCGTCACTTTAGTGAATCCAGAACAACTTCACTTGTTACGTCGAGTGATGATGAACACCAAAGCCGTCATGACCAAAGGGGTTGTTCCTTCTGCGGATGAGGTTGCGGGTTTAAAAATCAAAGATGTTTTGGATCGCGTGGGTACAATGGATACAGAGTCTGCTCCTTTGCAGTTGGCTCAGGATCTCATCCAAGATCTTATTCAAAGTGAAGATATTGATTTATCTTTATTCTCCAAAGAGGATTTACTCGCCCGTTTTATCGTGGCTTACTTCCCGAATGTATTTGTGAAAAAAGATATGCCTTTGGATTATATGGGCGATCGCATCCCGCGCGAACTTTTGCCGCGTGATCCTCGTGACAATCGCTTCTCCCGATCACGCAACAATGAAGGCTACAGCAACCGTGATCGTGGTGGTGATAGAAACGAGAGAAATGATAGAGGTTCTTCTCGTTCCTCTTCTGAGGGCCGTCGTGAGCGCTCTTCCGTCAGTGCCAGTTCTTCTTACAGACCGCGCACTGAACGCAGCGAAAGAGGTCCTCGCACAGAACAGCGCGCAGAGAGATCTGAGCGTTCTTCTTTCTCGGACCGTTCGGAACCACGTGCTGATCGTGGCGAACGCAAAGAGCACAGCGGGATCAAGAGATTCCGTGGCCCTAAAAAGCGTTCTTACTAAAAATACTTAAGAAAATAATCGTAAGCCGGTCCTAAACGAAAGATGCACAAAAGGCGTCTTTCCTGGGCAACACTCTAAGCAAGGTGGCACATCGCCACCTTGTTGTGTTTTAAGAAGCTTGTGCGGTAGGCACTTCGGCAAGAAATTCTTTGATGAGGTTCGATATTTCATCAGGGCGAGTTTTGATTGCGAGATGACCTGCGCCCGTTAAAGCGATCACGTCCTGACAACCCATGTGTGAAGCAAAACGACGATAGGCATCTTGATTGAACAACAAGTCTTCACGATCAAAAATCAAACGGCACATCCGTCCTTGATTAAGCAGACGCTCATGCCAGAACTGCCAATCTTCAGAACGCAGCACCCAGGAAAAATGATGAATCATGTGGGCGACAAATTGCAGTTTGCGCCCTTTTAAATTCTCAACAGCGCCTTGACCTTCACTTCTTTCATCACGGAAGATCTGTGCCGCTCTTTTCAGGAACAGTCGTCCCATTGGCGTCGATAGCATGACATAAATACTTTTCATGCTCATAGGCAGTGAGAAAAAGAATTTCAGCTCTTTAGGCAGGAAATTTTTCACCGGATGAGTGAGCATAGGATTGATCAACACCGTCTTTTGCACCAGATGCGGATACTGACAAGTCAGGCCCCAAGATAAAGCGCCGCCATAGCTCAAGCCCCCTAATCTGACTTGCTCTCCGGGAAAAGTCTCACGAATGAATTTCGCTAGAATCTCAATCTGCACCGTGAAAAACAGCTTGTTGGTGCTGAGGTAGACGTGACTCATATTCGGAATGATCACCCGATAGTGCAAAGCTAGACTTTCGGCCACAGCTTCCCAATGATGGATACTCCCGCCATAACCATGGAGGAGAATAAGTATAGGGCCTTGGCCACGTTCCCGGTAAGTGATCTTGTGAGACATGATTCCACTTATCGGACGTCACCCGAAAAAACACAGAGGTCCTATAAAAAATTATTTTTTGTTTTTGCCGTCTTTATCGTCCAGCTTCTCGTTTAACAACATTGTATCGTTAACCGCCTTGGACTCGACCTGTTTTTGACTGCGGAATCCTCGGATTTTCTTATTCTGACTTTCCGCGCGCTCGACCTGCTCGGCCAGATCCACCGTGACATCACCAAAGCAACGAACCTGACAACTCAGACGGCGGCCATCGATATGATGGCTGGTTCCAATCAGATTGATCTCGGCTTTACTTGGCGGAAGAGTGTTGGCTTCCCCATCCACAATTCGCACTCGGCACTCCGCACAGGAGGGAACCCCTTTACAAATAGATCGTATCTCCAAATGATTTTCCGTCGCAATCTGCAACAGACTCTTTTCCGGAGTGCCTTCGACCTCAATATTTTGCGGAAGAAATTTAATTTTCATACTCACCGTCAATTCACAATTATTTTAACAAACTTCTTTTTGCCCGCGCGCACGACAAAGCTCTCACCTGATTTCAAATCCACTTTCAAACGAGGATCCGCCACCTTAGCTCCATCAATCTGCACGCCTCCGCCTTGAATCAAGCGCGACGCCTCACCATTGGAAGCAGCCAGACCCGCTCGCACCATCAACGCTGTCAATCCCACTTGAGATTCCGCTGTCACCGCAAATTCAGGGACCTCATCCGGCAAACCTTTATCGACAAAGATACGATTGAACTCATCTTCAGCATTTTGAGCCGCCGCCTCAGAATGAAAACGGCGAATGAAAAACTTAGCCAGATCCACTTTGACATTGCGAGGATGCTTGCGCCCCTCTTGAACATCCAACTTCAACTGCGCCAGCTCAGGGCCCGTGATGTCTGTCAGAAGCTCGTACCAGCGATACATCAACTCATCGGAAACCCGCATGGTTTTACCGAACATCTCCTTGGGGGTGTCGACAACAGAAATATAGTTGTCCAAAGACTTGGACATTTTATTCACACCGTCCAAACCTTCCAAGATCGGCATCGTTAAAACACACTGAGGTTCTTGACCATAAGACCCTTGCAGGTCTCGCCCGACCAGAAGATTGAATTTCTGATCGGTCCCGCCCAACTCCACGTCCGACTTTAATGCGACCGAGTCATAACCTTGAGTCAAAGGATACAAGAATTCATGAATCGCAATGGGTGTTCCAGATTTATAGCGTTTGGTAAAATCCTCGCGCTCCAACATACGCGCCACTGTGTACTGAGCTGACATCTTGATGATATCAGTCGGAGTCATCTTGTTGATCCAGGTCGAATTGTAGACGATTTCAGTTTTTTCAGGATCTAAGATCTTGAAGATTTGCTTCGCATAGGTGCGAGCATTCTCTTCAATTTCCTCTTTCGTCAACATGGGACGGGTGGTGTTTTTTCCCGACGGATCACCAATCAAAGCCGTGAAGTCCCCGATAAGAAAATAAATTTTATGTCCCAAGTCCTGAAAGGTCTTCAATTTATTGATAACAACCGTGTGTCCCAGATGAATATCTGGACGAGTGGGATCCGCACCAAATTTAATATTCAGTGGTTTTCCCTTTTTTAATTTTTTCAGCATCTCTTCATCATTGATGAATTCCGCGACACCGAATTTAATTCTCGCCAGTTGTTCTTGTGGTTCTAAAAAACTCATCGTCTTCGTCTTTCTTCAATTCAACGAGGGATCTTAGCGAGCATGCTCAACGGAGCGGCTTTCCCGCACCACTGTGATTTTAATTTGTCCCACCTGTGGCATTTCTCTTTCAATCTTACGAGCGATATCTCGAGACAACATCACTGCCTGATCGTCTGTCACTTTTCCGCTCTCAACAAGCACTCGCACATCTTTTCCGGCTTGCAGAGCCAATGTCTTCAAGACACCGTCAAAGCTGTTACCGATGCTTTCCAAGTCCTCCAGGCGATGCACAAAGGAATCCATTTGCGGACGGCGAGCACCCGGGCGAGAACTCGACAAGATATAAGCAGCATGCACAATCCAAGCTAAAATAGAGTGAGGCTTTTCCTCCTCATCATGAGCACGGATGGCATGACAAACGTCTTCAGATTCATTGTATTTTTTTGCTGTCTCAGCACCCACGGAGGCATAGCTGCCCTCCACAGTGTGATCAATAGCCTTGCCAATATTGTGCAGAAGCCCCGCACGTCGGGCGATCTTCGCATTGACGCCCACTTCAGCCGCCAGCAAGCCCGCAATCTGCGCCACTTCCAAAGCTTGATTCAAAGCATTTTGTCCTTGATAAGAACGGTACTTCAATCCACCAATGATCTTCACCAGCTCCGGATGCATATTGGGAAGACCTAACTCAATCACGTGTCTTTCACCCTCTTCCTTGATGGACTTCATCAATTCAGAACGCTGCTTTTCCACGACTTCTTCAATACGAGCCGGATGAACCCGCCCATCTTCCATTAATTTCTCAATTGTCTTACGCGCCAACTCACGGCGAACAGGATCAAACCCAGAGATGACCACCGCCTCAGGAGTGTCATCGACAATCAAATCCACACCGCAGAGAGCTTCCAAGGTGCGAATGTTTCGACCTTCACGACCGATGATCTTTCCCTTCATCTCATCACTCGGCAAAGCCAGCACACTCACTGTGCGCTCTGAAGTGTACTCAGAGGCAAAGCGAGACAAGGCTGTCGCTAAAATACGTTTGGCTCGCTTATCAGATTCTTTTTGCGCCTCTTCCTCAATCTGAGTGATCTTTTTCGCCGCCTCCTGTTTGGCCTCATCTTCCAAGGCACCGAGAAGCTGACGACGAGCCTCTTCCTGAGTCATCGCCGCCACAGATTGTAATTTCTGACGAAGTTCCTGTATATGACCTTCGCCTTTTTTTTCCAAATCTTTGATGCGGTTTTCTGAGATCGCAATTTTCTCTTCACGATCTTTGAGCGTATTCAGATAGCGCTCATTCTCTTCCATTTTTTGTTTGAACTGATCGTCGATCTCTTTCAGACGACGCTCCAACTGAGACTCTTTATTTTTCAGCGTGGATTTTTGTTTATGAATATCGGCTTCGACATTTTTGCGAGCACGTCCTTCAAAATCCTTGGCTTTGTTCTCTGAATCTTTTTTAATTTTTGCCGCTTCAGACTTGGCCTTATTCAAAATCCGTTCGGCTTCAACCCTTGCAGACTTCTTACGGTTGTCATCTTGTATTTTTTTAATTGCAAACATGATGGCGCCGCCGACAAATAAAGCAATAATGGCGGTGATAACTATCTCCATGACCTCTACTCCTACTTCTGAACCTGATACGTTTTGCAATCGACAAGACCCGACTCTGTGAGTAGATAATCCATCCTCACATCGTGACTCTCCGTGGGAAGTGGCGTCGTGCTGATTTGAAAATCAAAACACACTCCAACCTTCACCCCCGAGCAAGACTCCAAAGTTCTGTCATAGAACCCTTTCCCTTTACCCAGGCGATCGCCATTCTTACTAAACACCAAACCCGGAATCAGCAGACCTTGAAGGTCGCGAAGAGCTTGAGGCTGAGAACCCAGTTCGGGCTCTAAAACACCGAAAGGTCCCTGCACAAAATGGTGCCCCTCAAAGAACTCCAATTCCGCCTGTCGCATTCTCGGAAACACCCAGCGCACCTGAGGAATATGAAAAACCTCTTCGACCTGAGCCTCTTCCGGCAAAGCACGATAAGCGCCCCAAACCCCCTGCTGAGTTTTAAAAAACTCACGCAAATGAGCATTGAGCTGCTGCTGATTTTGAACAAGACCTCGCGCGAACTCTCGAGCGCAGAGAGATTTAAAGAAGGAACGACATTCCTTTTTAGAGCTCCAAGAAACAGACATGGACACTCCAAGAGATCAAAACAAAGTTCATCCGTTGTTCAAAACCTTGTTGTTCTTGGAATTTTCTAGATCCATAGAAAGTTGCAACGCTTTTTCCTCGAGTTTTTCCAACTCACGATGCGCCTTTCGTTTTAAAAGGATCAACTCCTCCGCGACATTCATAGCTGTCAAAACAGCTGCGTTTTGGAAGGAGCCATTTTTAGTCAAAGACATGGCTTGATTCATTTTGTTATTCACAAAATCGACGAGCTCCTGAACAGTTGCATCGTCATGAGAGGTCTTTAATTTGTAAGGGACACCTGCAATTAAGAAATTGTAGGTTTTTTTTTCAGATGTCACCAGCCACCTCAGTCGTTACTTCGTACAAAGCCTAAACCTTTTAAAACTCTAGAAAATCCTAGATCAACACGCTTCAAAGTATATCGAGAAGGGGGGCTTTTTCAACTGATTTATTTTTTGGAACACGTGCATATAATACCGAGATCACTCTTCTTTTCGCAGAGAATCGAGCGCTGCCGAGAGCGATCTTCAAGCTCCACCTCCTCCACCTCCTTGAAGTTGCGACGGTACGAGGAAACAACACCATTAAGCTTTGTGACATTATAAG